>NZ_JACJUO010000001.1:300000-572500 GCF_014397025.1 Ochrobactrum sp. Marseille-Q0166
CGATCATGCGCGGGTCCCACAGAGCCGATTCGATCAGCACATCGGTGGTGTTTTCATCGCAGCCCGAATGCTCTCCGCCCATGATACCGGCAATCGATTCGGGTCCGTTATCATCGGCAATCACATACATGCCCGGCTTGAACTTATATTCGCGCTGATCGAGGCCGAGAATCGTTTCGCCATCCTTTGCCGCACGCACTGTCAGATTGCCTTTGACCTTTGCCGCATCAAAAACATGCAGCGGACGGCCCTGATCGAATGTCACATAATTGGTAATATCCACCAGTGCATTGATCGGACGCAGCCCAATATCTTTCAGACGCTGCTGCATCCATTTAGGGCTTGGGCCGTTCTTGACGCCCTTAACCATACGCAGTGCGAAGCCGGTACAGAACGGGTTTTCGGCATCCTGATCGAGAATGACCTTAACAGGTGTTTCCCCCTCGCCCTTCACTGCTTCTGGAAGGGTATTTTTAAGCGTGCCAAGCCCCGCGGCTGCCAGATCGCGTGCTATGCCGCGAATGCCGGTGCAATCCGCGCGGTTAGGCGTCAGTCCGATCTCGATAATAGGATCGTCAATGCCTAGATAGCTTGCGAAGCTTGTGCCAACCGGTGCATCTTCAGGCAGATCGATAATGCCGTTATGTTCGTCAGAAAGTTCCAGCTCGCGTTCGGAACACATCATGCCGAAGCTTTCGACACCACGGATTTTGCCAACCGAAAGTGTGACATCGAGGCCCGGTACATAATCGCCCGGACGGCCCAGAACACCAACGAGACCGGCGCGCGCATTGGGTGCACCGCAAACGACCTGAACCGGTTGACCTTCCCCCGTATCGACTGAGAGAACGCGTAGCTTATCAGCATCAGGATGCTGTACCGCCGTCAAAACCTTGGCAATTTTGAAAGCCTTAAAAGCAGCGCGGTCATCGACCCCGTCCACTTCCAAACCAATATCGGTCAGCTTTTCGACAATCTCATCAAGCGTCGCATCGGTTTCAAGGTGATCCTTGAGCCAGGAAAGTGTGAATTTCATTTGTGTGTTCCTTCCTGTCTTTATGCGCTCAGACCGCCGAACAGCGTCGGCAAGTCGAGTGGACGGAAACCGTAATGGTTGAGCCAGCGCACATCAGCATCGAAGAAGGCGCGCAGATCAGGCATGCCGTATTTCAGCATGGCAATGCGGTCGATCCCCATGCCCCAGGCAAAGCCCTGATAAACATCTGGATCAAAACCTGAAGCGCGCAGCACATTCGGATGCACCATGCCGCAGCCCAAAATTTCGAGCCAGTCAGTGCCTTCACCGAACTTCACATGCGGGCCGGAACGATCGCACTGAATATCAACCTCAACGGATGGCTCGGTGAATGGGAAGAAGCTCGGACGCATACGCATCGTGACATTGGGTACTTCGAAGAAAGCCTTGCAGAACTCTTCCAGCACCCATTTCATATTTGCGACATTGGCCGACTTATCGACAACCAGACCTTCGACCTGATGGAACATCGGCGAATGGGTGGCGTCGGAATCCATGCGGTAGGTTTTGCCGGGAATGACAATACGAATCGGATCGTCGCGGCCTTCCTTATCGCGGATCGCCGCAAATTTCTCCATCGTATGCACCTGCACAGGCGAGGTATGCGTGCGCAGAAGTTTGCGCTCACCCTTCTCGTCTGCATTGAAGAAGAACGTGTCGTGCATTTCGCGCGCCGGATGGCCTTCAGGGAAGTTCAGCGCCGTGAAATTATAATAGTCGGTCTCGATATCCGGACCTTCGGCAATCGAGAAACCCATATCGGCGAAAATCGCCGTGATTTCATCAATGACCTGAGAAATCGGATGGATGCGGCCACGCGATACAGCAGCTTCGCGAACAGGAAGCGTCACATCGACCTTTTCACGCTCAAGGCGTACTGCAATGGCTTGCTTGCGCAGCTCTGTCTTGCGTTCAGTCAGTGCATCAGCGACGCGGTTCTTGAGGCCGTTGATGGCAGGTCCCTGCGCCTGACGCTCTTCAGGCGTCATTGCGCCCAGCGTCTTCAGCTTTTCAGAGATAGTGCCTTTTTTACCGAGTGCTGCAACGCGCACCGCTTCGATCGCCTGCTCGTCGCTGGCTGCAGCGATTTCGCCCATGATCGTTTGTTCGAGTTGTTCAAGATCGCTCATTGTCTATATCCCTCTCGTGTCCAGGGGACACTCGACGCCTCTTGATTTGCTTTCCCTGTCGTGCCTGTGGCACTCCACGCCTCTTGATTTAAATCCCGTCACACATGCGCATAACAGAAAGGAAAACCCGCGCCAGCCGAGCCAGCGCGGGTTCCCAAAATTCAAAATATCACTTGGGAAGGACTGGCTTAGCGAACAGCGCCTTCAAAAGCGTTTGGCGTCTCGGTGTTCTTGAGATACTCGAGAGCCTTCTTTGCCGACGCAACCAGTGCACCGAATGCATCAGGTTCATGGATTGCGATGTCGGAAAGAACCTTACGGTCGATTTCGATGCCAGCCTTAGCAAGACCATCGATGAAACGGCCATAGGTCAGGCCCTGTTCACGAACAGCAGCGTTGATACGCTGAATCCAGAGAGCGCGGAACGTACGCTTGCGATTCTTGCGGTCGCGGTAAGCATACTGCTTCGAACGATCTACAGCAGCCTTGGCGGTGCGAATCGTATTCTTACGACGGCCACGAAAACCGGAAGCCTGATCGAGAACTTTTTTGTGCTTGGCGTGGGCGGTAACGCCGCGTTTTACACGTGCCATGATATGATCTCCTTAGAGGATAGACGGCTTAGAGGCCGTTAGGCAGGAACTGTTTGACGATCTTCGCATCGGCTTCCGAGAGCACCATGGTGCCGCGTGCATCGCGAATGAACTTGTTCGAGCGCTTGATCATGCCATGGCGCTTGCCTGCAGCCGCAGCTACAACTTTGCCAGTGCCAGTAATTTTGAACCGCTTCTTAGCAGCCGATTTGGTCTTCATCTTGGGCATTTTGCTACTCCTTTGTTTAGTCCCCGTCGTGCTTGCAGCACTCCACGCCTCTTGTGTTAAGTGGCGTCCATCCTGAAAAAGACCGGAACCTTGTTTGACTCCCGGACCGACCAAGTCCGAAAAGCATACGAAACCGCCACGGCATGCCCTGCCGGGCGGTTCGAACGCGGCCTTATAGGCTTAAAGGCCAGAAAACGCAATGCCTGATTCAGCCCGAATTGGGCTTAATCAGGCTTCAACATCAATAAAGTCGCAGCAAAACCGGCAACACAGCTATGTTTTGCAGATACTCAATGAATTCAAAGAACGGATAGGCCACAAAGAACACCAGACCATCGGTAAATGTCCGATAAAGACGGTCAGGCTTTACTTTGAGCTCATCATCATCACGGAACAGCGAGATACGCGGAAAGAATCGTGGCACACGGGCGCAATAATCCTCATATGGCTTGCCGAAATTGGCTTTGAGGAACTTCTCTTCCGTGCGAATGACAGTGGAAAAAGCCAGGTAGCACAGCACGCCGAAAGCCAGAGCCACGATGATACTGCCTGTTTGAGCGCCGATACCTATCGCGCCAATGCTGCTAAACACATAAAGCGGATTGCGCGTTATCGAATAAGGGCCGGTCTGCACGATCTCGGCACTTTTGCGGCCTCCGATATAAAGCGTACACCACATGCGCCCTAGAATGGCTGCAACGATCAGGCTTATGCCGAATGCTTCGATATATTCATGCAAATGCCCGATTGATTGCGAGCGCACAAAAAGGAGTGCGACGACAAGAAGCCCAATAACGATCGCAATCGCAAGTCGGCGGCGTTGCTGATATTTGCCCAGTTCACCCAGTGTCTTCATGATGATCTCTGAAAAGGATAATTCTGGCTAATAAAAAACCGCCCGAAGGCGGCTTTTCAAAGGCGGGAATTTATGATTAGCGCGGAGCCAGAACCATCATCATCTGGCGACCTTCGAGCTTTGGCTCGGATTCCACCTTGGCGATTTCGACGGTATCTTCCTTCACACGCAGCAGAAGCTTCATACCAAGCTCCTGGTGGGCCATTTCGCGGCCACGGAAACGAAGCGTTACCTTGACCTTGTCGCCTTCTTCGAAGAAACGCTGTGCAGCCTTCATCTTCACTTCATAGTCATGAGTGTCGATGTTCGGTCGCATCTTGATTTCTTTGATTTCGACCGTTTTCTGCTTCTTGCGGGCTTCGGATGCTTTTTTCTGATTCTGATACTTCAGCTTGCCGAGATCCACGATCTTGCACACAGGCGGTTCAGCGTTTGGCACGATCTCAACGAGATCGAGACCCGCTTCTTCTGCCATCGCAATGGCTTCCTGCGTCGGGATGCTGCCGTGGTTATGACCTTCGGCATCAATAAGCTGGACCCGGGGAACCCGGATATCACGGTTGGAGCGCGGTCCGTCTTTCTGGACCGGCGTCGCTCTGAACGGTCGGCGAATGGTCGTTATCTCCTGATTATTAACGTCATAGGCGGCTTAATTTCGTTGCCCGCGACGGCACTTCCCCATCAAACCCCTGTTTAACGCGGAAATGTGATCAAGCGGGCGGTAAAGTCAATAGCATCTTTGACTAGGAAAATCACCCCCGACGAAGAAAGAAGTATTTCGGGTGTGTAAAGCGACATATCGGTCACATTCCTCAATATTTCAAGGGAGTGGCCTGTCAAAAGGTTTTCTCGGACGGGCAGAAATGGCAAATGAAAAGAATTTGATAGAGTGCCTGCTTATTCAGGAGACGAAGTATGAGCGTAGCTGAACCAGATTTTATCGATGTCGATGGTGCAAAAATTGCAGTCCGCAATCGTGCGGGGCAAGTTTCGCCTGGCATTGTCTGGCTTGGTGGCTATCGTTCCGACATGCTTGGCACCAAGGCCGTTGTTCTTGATGAATGGGCAGAGAAGACCGAGCGCTCCGCGCTGCGTCTTGATTATTCAGGGCATGGTGAGTCGGGTGGCGACTTCAATCAGGGTACGATCTCGCGCTGGCTGAATGAAAGCCTCGCCGTTTATGAGAAATATGCGCATGGTCCGCAGATCCTTGTCGGATCATCAATGGGCGGATGGATTGCGCTGCGCATGGCGCAGGAACTGAAGAAAACAGGCAAGTCTCCTGCCGGAATTGTTCTGATTGCCCCGGCCCCGGACTTTACTGCCGAGCTTGTCGAACCATCGCTGACCGACAAACAGAAAAAAGATCTGATCGAAAAAGGCTATTTTGAAGAGCCCTCAGAATATTCGCCAAATCCTTACATCTATACCCGCGCATTGATTGAAGACGGTCGTAACAACCTTGTGCTTAAGGGCATTATTGAGGCCGGCTGTCCGGTGCATATTCTGCAAGGGATGCTGGATGAGGCCGTGCCTTACCAACATGCGCTCAAGCTCGTTGAGCATCTGCCGGTTGATGATGTGACGCTGACGCTGGTTCGTGATGGCGACCATCGTCTTTCGCGACCACAGGACCTCCAACTGCTGATCCGCACGGTCTCGGCACTCGCCGAACGCATATCTTTCGGAGAATAAGTCATGCGCTTTTCGGTTTTTGCGTCTTCGGCGGTTGCAGCGATTGTCGGCTTTGGCAGCACGCTGGCGCTCATTGTAGCGGCAGCCAGTGTTCTGGGCGCAACGCAGGCCGAAACAGCGAGCTGGGTGACAGCAGTCTGTCTGGCGATTGCCGGCTCATCCGCATGGTTGAGTGTACGCTACAAAATGCCGATCATCGCGGCATGGTCCACGCCGGGATTGGCGCTGATCGGCGCAAGTGTCGGCTTTACCATTCCGGAAGCCGTGGGCGCATTCATCGTAACCGCTGTTGCGCTGATCCTCACCGGATTGGTCCGCCAGCTTTCAATGCTTGTTTCGCGTATTCCCGCATCCGTTGCTTCGGGAATGCTGGCTGGCGTATTGCTCAGCTTCGTCATTGCAGCTGCGAAATCCGTCTCGCTTGATCCAAGTTTCGTTTTGCCGCTGGTAGCGCTTTTCTTCATCATCCGCCTGTTCAATCCGTCACTCGCCGTCATCGCCGTGCTTGTACTCGGCATGGCTTATGCGCTGATATCCGGACGCATTTCTCAATTGCCTGCGCCAGAAATCTCGACGCTCACGTTGATCTGGCCAGAGTTTCACATCGGCGCACTGATCGGCATCGCGCTTCCGCTTTATCTTGTGACGATGGCTTCACAGAACCTGCCAGGCTTTGCCGTATTACGCGCATCCGGCTATGAGCCACCGACCAGCGCCGCTCTAAGGGTAACAGGGCTTTTCTCTCTGCTCACCGCCCCTTTTGGTGCGGGCACCAGCAATCTTGCAGCCATTTCAGCCGCGCTTTGCACCAATCCGGATGCACATCCCGATCCGACCAAGCGTTGGATGACTGGGCCTGTTTACGCGGCGTTCTATGTGGTCTTTGCCTTATTCGGCGCGTCGCTGGTGGCAATCTTTGCCGTGCTGCCTGCAACGCTGATTGCACTGGTGGCAGGTCTTGCTCTGAGCGGCCCGTTCATCAATGCCATGACATTGGCGCTGAAGGTCGAAGAAGAACGTCTCGCCGCAATCGTCACCTTCGCTGTCACCGCTTCCGGCATTGCCTTTTTCGGTGTCGGTTCAGCCTTCTGGGCATTGCTGGCCGGTCTTGGTGTGGCAACGCTTGAACATTTACGGAAAAAATTTCCGAGATAAACACATTGCTTAGCTCTCGCGTGGCGGGAACAAGCACGCGACATTCTTGAAAAGCCGCAATTGGTTTACCACGTCAAATTCAAGCCGCGAGATTAGCAAACGGCCCGGAATTCACGGAGTAGACCATGACCAATTCTGCATTGATCCGCCCCGCATGGACACCAGCGACAATTGCGCTGATGGTGCTGGGTTTCATCTTCTTCTGGCCGCTTGGCCTCGCCATGCTCGCCTATATCATCTGGGGCGACCGCCTCGGTGATTTCAAACGCCAAGTTAACGAGAAAACCGACTCTGTATTCGGCTCGTTCCGCAACTGCGGTAAAAGTGAAAGCTTCGGCTTTGGCGGCACCACCGGTAATGCGGCTTTCGATGACTGGCGCCGCGAAGAACTCGACCGTCTGACTGAAGAACGCCGCAAGCTTGAAGAAGCTCGCGCCGACTTTGAAGCCTATGCGCAGGAACTTCGCCGCGCCCGCGACAAGGAAGAGTTCGAGCGTTTCATGAATGAGCGTCGCGCCAACGGCAAACGCACACCAGCGAAGACCGACAGCAACGAGGTCACGGATATTTGACCGCTAAATAAAGGCTGTAATATCTGTTGCGACGCGGGCTTAGAGCGCAACCCGGTTTGAGTGAATCAGACCTGCGCTCTAAGCTTTTTTACCCAATGCATAATCTTATCGATCCTCGTTCCACTCCGGTCGGATTATGCTTCACCCGCGTCGTTTTGCTTTGAACGACAAAAATTTCTGGCTTTTTTCGCGAATCACTTATTTTTAAGGAATGGGCTTTTCCTTATTTCGTTCATCGAAGGCTAAACAGTCGGCGACAGTCAGAAGCGAACGCATTCATGCGGTCGCGGGACGTGAATTGCCTTTGCGCGTGCTTGAAAACCCGCGCGCCAAACGCCTGACACTTCGGATTGAGACCGGCGGCAAGGGTCTGCGTGTCACTATTCCACCGGGCCTGCCCGACCGTGAAGTGCAGAGTTTTTTGATCCGCCATGAAGGCTGGATTGAAAGCCGCATAGCAAAATTACCCGATCAGGCTGGCCTTCGTGTGGGTGTGAAAATACCCATTCGCGGTGTGCCGCATCTCATCACCCATCAGCCCGGACGTGGCACGGTGGATTTGCTGGATGGCAGTATTCTGCTCGTTCATGGCGACCCCGCACATCTTTCGCGGCGCGTCGCCGATTACCTCAAGCGCGAAGTCAAACGCGACATCGAGCAACTGGTTGCCCGTCATACGGCAACCGTGGGCCGCAAAGCCAAGGCGGTCCGGTTCAAGGATACCAAAAGCCGCTGGGGGTCGTGTACTTCCGATGGCGTGCTTTCCTTCTCATGGCGCATCGGCATGGCCCCGCCGCCCGTCATCAACTATCTCGTCGCCCACGAAGTGGCGCATCTGATCGAGATGAACCATGGGCCGAAATTCTGGAAACTCTGCCTTGAGCTTTGCCCCGACACTGAGCGCTGCAAAGCATGGCTGAAGCGTAATGGCAGCGCATTACAGGCTATCGACTTTACATGACATCACATATTCAACACGCCGCCCGGGTGCTATGGGATTACCATTGCATCTATGACGAACTTCAGACCGCCGATGTCATTATCGGCTTAGGCAGTTATGATACCCGCGTCGCAAAACATGCGGCCGATCTCTACATGCAAGGCCTTGGCACCTGGCTCATGTTCACAGGCCATAGCGGTAACTGGACCAAAGGACTCTACAAGGCGTCTGAGGCGGAAGCCTTTGCGGAAATCGCGATTGCTGAAGGCGTGCCGGAAAGCGCGATCATCATCGAGCCAAAAGCGACCAATATCGGTGAGAACATCCTTTTTTCGCGCGAAAAGATGGTGCCAGGTGCCATTAGTCCGATTTTTGTCACCAAGCCGCAGACGCAACGCCGTGTGCGTGCAACGGTTGACCGGCAATGGCCGGAAGCCAAGGCTTTTGTCACAGCACCCGCTACATCTTTCGAGGATCAGCCGACAAAGGCGCATGATTTCGAAAAGCTGGTGCGTGAAATGACGGGCGATTTACGGCGCATTCTGCAATATCCGGCTCTGGGTTTTCAGATTGCGCAGGCAGTTCCCCTTGAGGTCATGGAAGCGTATGATACCCTCATCGCACAGGGTTATGATGACGCGCCAGCCGAAACAGCGCCGGGAACGACTTGAGTCCCGTTGCAATATGTGCGACGGAAACGCCATGGTTTTTGATATAAAAATATGCGGCCTCAAAACGCCTGAAGCAGTCAATGCTGCTCTCGATGGCGGAGCGACGCATATTGGCTTCATCTTCTTTCCGAAAAGTCCACGTCATCTTACACCCGTTGATGGCGGTCGTCTGCGTGAAGCAGCAAAAACCCGCGCCAAAGTGGTTGCTGTGAGCGTTGATGCGGATGACGAAACGCTTGATGAAATCGTTCGCGAATTAAAGCCTGACATGCTGCAACTGCACGGTCATGAAACGCCTGAGCGCGTGGCGGATGTGAAAAAGCGCTATGGCCTGCCGGTGATGAAGGCTTTTGCAATTCGTGACGCGCACGATCTCGAAGTGATCGCGCCTTATAGAGGCATTGCAGATCGCTTCCTCTTTGATGCCAAACCGCCGAAAGGTTCCGACCTTCCAGGCGGCAATGGTGTATCCTTTGACTGGGCATTGCTTGACGCGCTTGACGCGGATGTCGATTACATGCTTTCCGGTGGACTGAACGCGGGCAACATTGCCGAGGCGCTGCAAAATACGCGTGCGCCGGGTATCGATGTTTCATCGGGCGTAGAGCGTGCACCCGGTGAAAAGGATGTGCGTCTTATCAAGGAATTTTTTCAGGCTGTGTCTGATGCCAGACAATAGCCTGCACATGACGGAGTGGCAGCATTGAACAAGCCGGTTGAACCCAATTCCTATAAGACAGGCCCGGATGAAGAAGGCATGTTCGGCATTTTTGGCGGACGCTTTGTCGCCGAAACGCTGATGCCGCTGATCCTCGAGCTGCAGGAAGCCTATGATACGGCAAAGAACGATCCTGAGTTTCAGGCCGAGCTTTCCGATCTTTCGACCTATTATGCCGGTCGCCCTTCCAAGCTTTATTATGCTGAAGGACTGACCAAGCATCTCGGGGGCGCCAAGATTTACTTCAAGCGCGAGGACCTGAACCATACCGGCAGCCATAAGATCAACAATTGCCTCGGCCAGATTCTTCTTGCCAAACGCATGGGCAAGACCCGCATCATCGCTGAAACCGGCGCTGGTCAGCACGGCGTTGCATCAGCAACTGTTGCAGCCCGCTTCGGCCTGCCTTGCGTGGTCTATATGGGTGCCACCGACGTTGAACGTCAGAAGCCAAACGTCTTCCGCATGAAACTCTTGGGTGCTGAAGTAAAGCCGGTCACAGCTGGCAACGGCACGCTCAAAGACGCCATGAACGAAGCGCTTCGCGACTGGGTTACCAATGTTGAAGACACCTATTACCTGATCGGCACCGCTGCTGGTCCGCATCCTTATCCGGAACTCGTGCGCGATTTCCAGTCAGTGATTGGCACAGAAGCGCGTAAGCAGATTCTTGAACAAGAAGGCCGTTTGCCGGATGTGATCGTTGCTGCTGTCGGCGGCGGATCGAACGCAATTGGCCTGTTCCATCCGTTCCTGGACGATGCATCGGTCAAGATCGTCGGTGTCGAAGCAGGCGGTCGCGGTCTAAACGGCGTTGAGCATTGCGCCTCGATGAGTGCAGGCAGCCCCGGCGTTTTGCATGGCAACCGCACCTATCTGCTCCAGAACGAAGATGGCCAGATTCTCGAAGGCCATTCGGTTTCCGCCGGTCTCGACTATCCAGGCGTCGGTCCTGAGCATTCATGGCTCAAAGATAGCGGCCGCGTTGACTATGTACCGATCCTCGACGACGAGGCACTAGAAGCTTTCCAGCTTTGCACCCGGGTTGAAGGTATTATTCCAGCGCTTGAATCCGCTCATGCGATTGCGCAAGCCGTGAAAATGGCCCCAACTATGGGCAAGGATCAGGTGATGATCGTCAATCTGTCCGGTCGCGGTGACAAGGACGTTCACACGGTCGGGCAGTTGCTCGGCATGGAAATGTGAGAACCCAATGAGCAATATCGTTGCCGACACAAATGCTTACAGACCGCGTGCCGCATGGTTCGAGGGACTGACGGAGTGTGGTTCGGCAACAATTAAGCTCAGCATCATCGAAGCCGATCCTTCCAATCCACTCGCGGAAGCAGCGGTTGGCATCGCTCGCAGACAGATCGCATCCGTTGCAGATAAACTTGAGCATACGCCGCATCTCGGCGCTGGCTTCGCTATTCTGCATCAGGGTGAAGAAAGCCTGTGGTTGCTTCTGCACTGGTGGCTGGAGGGAGGCATCGCAACCCAGATTCTCTGGCAGTCTGAACTTGGCGACGAGATCGACTTCATGCCCGCACAGCCTTTGTTGATGGCCTGCGTATGGGAACTGGGGATCATCGACTTTGAACGGCGCGCCTGGATGGAGACGGTTATGTCCGGCCAATCCACCGCCGATTATCTTACGCGCATTTTGCCACGGGGCACGGTATGACCACACGCATCGACACCAAATTTGCAGCGCTCAAGTCCGAAGGACGTCCAGCACTGGTCACTTATTTCATGGGCGGCGACCCGGATTATGCGACATCGCTTGCAGTCATGAAAGCTTTGCCGAAAGCAGGCTCGGATGTGATTGAGCTTGGTATGCCTTTCTCCGATCCGATGGCCGATGGCCCTTCGATTCAGGCAGCCGGTCTTCGTTCGCTTGAAGCCGGACAGACACTGAAAAAGACCCTGCAGCTAGCTGCAGATTTTCGCAAAGAGGACGACAGCACGCCAATCGTCCTTATGGGCTATTACAATCCGATTTACATCTATGGCGTCGAGCGTTTTCTTGCTGACGCCAAGACATCCGGCATTGATGGCTTTATTATTGTCGACCTGCCGTCCGAAATGGACAAGGAACTCTGCATTCCGGCAACTGAGGCTGGCCTCAACTTCATTCGCTTGACGACGCCAACGACTGACGACAAGCGGCTGCCAAAAGTGCTGCATAATTCGTCGGGCTTTGTCTATTATGTCTCGATGAACGGTATCACCGGCTCGGCGATTGCCGATACGTCGCGGGTTGCGGATGCTGTACGCCACATCAAGAAGAGCACCGATCTGCCGATCTGTGTGGGCTTTGGTGTGAAGACACCTGAACAGGCTGCTGCCATTGCTGAAGCTGCCGACGGGGTTGTTGTTGGCACCGCAATCGTCAATGCAGTCGCGGGCGAACTTGATGAAAATGGCAAGGTCAAGGGTGATCCAGTAACTGCCGTCACCAAACTTGTCAGTGCATTGGCAGCAAGCGTTCGTGCAACACGCCTTGAAGCTGCCCAATAAATCGTCCATTTAAGCAGCAAGCACTGTTGAATAATCTGAAGAACAAGAAACGGAACCAAACGTCATGAACTGGATCACCAACTACGTTCGTCCGAAGATCAATTCGATGCTAGGACGTCGCGAGATGCCGGAAAACCTTTGGATCAAGGATCCATCGACCGGCGAAATGGTGTTTCATAAGGACCTTGAGAGCAATCAGTTCGTGATCCCCGGTTCGGGTCATCACATGCGCATCAAGGGCAAGGACCGTCTGCGTTTCTTCTTCGACAATGGCGAATACACGACGCTGGAAAGCCCGAAGGTTCCAACCGATCCTTTAAAATTCCGTGACGAAAAGAAGTATATCGACCGTCTCAAGGACTATCGTTCGCGCACCGGTATGGAAGACGCGATCATCAATGGTCTTGGCACGATTGAAGGCCTGCCGATTGTCGCAACCGTTCAGGATTTCGGCTTCATGGGTGGCTCTCTCGGAATGGGTGCTGGCGAAGCCATCATTCAGGGCTTTGAAAAGGCCATTGAGCTGAAGCGTCCGCTGGTTCTTTTTGCTGCATCGGGCGGTGCCCGTATGCAGGAAGGCATTCTGTCGCTCATGCAGCTGCCACGCACCACGGTCGCGGTGGAAATGCTCAAAGAGGCGGGCCTGCCTTACATCGTCGTTCTTACCAACCCAACCACGGGCGGTGTGACCGCTTCCTACGCAATGCTCGGTGATGTTCATATTGCAGAGCCGGGCGCACTGATCGGCTTTGCTGGTCCACGCGTGATCGAACAGACGATACGTGAAAAGCTGCCTGAAGGATTCCAGAGCGCTGAATATCTGATGGAACATGGCATGGTCGACATGGTCGTCTCTCGCCTTGAGCTGAAGTCGACTATTGCACGTCTGCTTAAGATCATGACCAGACAGCCTGCCAATAGCGATACTCCAGCAGCAGCACCTTCACCAAAGAAGCCAGAAGCTGACAGCAAGGCGGCGTAATCGTGACAGGAAAAGCGGATGCCGTTATTGAACGGCTGATGCAATTGCATCCAAAAGGTTTTGATCTTTCCCTGGACCGCATCCGCGGTCTTCTGGAAAAGCTCGGCAATCCGCACCTCAATCTGCCGCCAGTGATCCATATTGCCGGAACCAACGGCAAAGGATCGGCAAGCGCCTTCTGTCGCGCTCTTTTAGAAGCGAGCGGCTTTGGCGTGCACGTTCATACCTCGCCGCATCTCGTCAACTGGCATGAACGCTATCGTCTTGCCTCCAAAAACGGCGGCAAGTTTGTATCCGACGATGTTCTGGCAGATGCCATCGAACGCGTGGAGCGCGCCAATGAAGGCAACCACATCACGGTTTTCGAGATACTGACTGCCGTTGCTTTTGTATTGTTTTCCGAGCATCCTGCTGATGTTGTCATTATGGAAGTTGGCCTTGGCGGACGTTTTGATGCGACCAACGTGATTGCCGAGCCAGCGGTATCCCTGATCATGCCGATCTCGATCGATCATCAGGCATTTCTGGGCGACCGTGTTGAGCTGATTGCTGCTGAAAAGGCCGGTATCATCAAGCAGGATTGTCCCGTGGTTATTGGCTTCCAGCCCTTTGATGCTGCGCGCGAGGTCCTGATCTCGACCGCAGATCGCCTGGATTGCCCGCTTTCGATCTATGCTCAGGATTTCTTTTCATTCGAGGAACATGGCCGCATGGTCTTCCAGAATGAAGACGGGCTGATCGATCTGCCATTGCCACGCCTGCCGGGTCGTCACCAGCTTGCCAATGCTGCCGCCGCCATTGAAGCCGTGCAGATGGCTGGCTTCACTATTACCGAAAAGGCAGCTGAAAAGGCCATGATGGTGGTGGACTGGCCTGCACGGATGCAGCGCCTCACCCATGGCAAGCTTTTCGATCTCGCGCCTGCTGCATCGGAAATCTGGCTTGATGGCGGACATAACCCGGGTGCTGGCATTGTGATTGCAGAAGCCATTGGCGATCTGGAGGAACGCTCCACACGGCCGTTGTTCCTTATTACCGGGATGATCAACACCAAAGATCCTGTCGGCTATTTTGAAGCCTTTACTGGCATGGCACGCCATGTCTTTACTGTGCCGATCCCATCAAGTGATGCAGGTATTTCAAACAGCGAACTGGCGATCAGCGCACAGAAGGCCGGACTTTCGGCTGAGCCTGTGCATTCAGTCGAAAACGCGCTCAAGATTTTACGCGATACATGGCCTCATGATGAAGCCCCGCCGCGCATCCTGATCGGTGGTTCACTTTATCTTGCGGGCGAAGTCCTGCGCGACAATGGAACACCGCCCGTTTAATAAAAAACCCGGCTCAAAGGCCGGGTTTTTCTTATCTTATAAAATCTGCTGATTAAGCAGCAGAAGCCTTGATCCAGTCAGCAAGGCGGCTCTTTGGAGCAGCGCCAACCATGTTGGCGGCAAGTTCGCCATCCTTGAACATCAGAAGCGTCGGGATCGAACGCACGCCGAACTGTGCTGCGAGTTCTGGATTTTCGTCGATATTGACCTTGGCGATCTTGACCTGGCCAGCCATTTCGGTAGCGATTTCGTCCAGAGCCGGAGCGATCATCTTGCAAGGACCGCACCATTCAGCCCAGAAATCAACGACCACAGGCTCGCTCGACTGAAGAACGTCCGACTGAAAATTGCTGTTATCGACCTTTACGGTTGCCATAGGGCTATCCTCATATCTGTTTGAGAGCATAAGACTCATCGAGAAACTGCTCATTTGACCATATCATGTGGCGTGTTGACTGCCATCCGTCAAGTTCTAGTTGGTAACCTTTGCTTGAGAGTCGCCAAGCGCTTTCAGTGCCTCATCCATTGCCGCTTCCGGCAATGGCAGCAAATACGGGCCTTCTGTGAAGAGTAAGGCGGCCTCGACAACCCTTCCCGGATAAAGGGGGCCGAGCAGTTCCCGATAAAGCGCCAGCTGTGCACGATAGGCGAAAGGCACTGCTTCAACGGTCTTTGGCGGCGGGCGATTGGTTTTATAATCCACAATCAGCACGCGGTTTTCATCCACGCTGATGCGGTCGATCTGACCCGAGACGGCATGGTCTTTTCCGCCGAGATTGATCGTGCCCATGACTGCCACCTCACCACGCGATCCACGAGCAAAAACCGGCGCAAATTTCGGATCAGCCAGAATTGTTGCAACACTCGCCCAGGCTTTCGCGCGTTCAACTTCCGGCCAGTCGGCAGCAATGCGTGCCAGATAATCCTGTGCTAGCTTCTCGCGCTCATTCGCGGCCACTTCTGGCAGATATTGCAGCAGCATATGGATCGCCGTACCGCGACGAAGAGCAAATGCAGACGTCTCGCCGCCTTGTCCAAGAACAGGCGATAATGTGTCGAGCGGTGGCTCTTCATCCGCTTCAATGAGAGCCGATGCACCCGATGGGGCCAGCGGACGCGGCAGACCCGGTTCCGGCTTTATGGGCTTGAGATAGTCGAGCGGCAGCGGCGGCAGCTCTGCGATTTGCGCCACTTCCGGCTCTGCAATCTCAGTGAGACCGCGCGGCGTGTTGCGATAGCGCCGGGCTGCAACACCTGATACCGGATGCACAAAGGGTTCGGCCTTGGTTGTGAGTGCATCTTCAACCAGCCTGTGCCATGTCTCGCCGCTGTCGCGCGAACCGCGATAGCCACAGACAATCAGCCGGTCTTCCGCACGCGTCATGCCCACATAAAGCAAGCGGCGATATTCTTCTTCCGCACGCGCCTTTAAGCCTTCAATCTGTGCCGCCAGAAAGCCCGTCTGATAGCTTCCATTCGGCTGCCAGAGATAGCCTTTCACCTGTGGCCCGTCATTGCTGAGATCAAACGGGATCAGCTTAGGCGCGCGCGTTCCGCTCCAGACGGCATTGCCAGGATCAACCAGAAACACCACAGCACCCTCAAGCCCCTTGGCGGCATGAACAGTCATGATACGCACTTCGTTGCGGCCCTGATCAAGTTCGCGCTTGATCTGCGGTGAGGCTGCATCAAGCGTTTCCAGAAAAGCCTGCATACCCGGCAGACCAGCGCGTTCAGCCGAAAGCGCATAATTCTGGAATTCATCGATAATATCGCCCGCTTCCGGTCCAAGTCGCGCCAGAAGCTTACGCCTTGCACCATCTGTACTTAAGATTCGCGCATAGAACTCGAAGATCGGCATGGTGTCGGCCATATTGCGCCAGCGGCTCAGCGTCTTATGCACGCCAATCAATGCCGGGTCTTCAAGGGATTCATGATACAGCCGCTCAAACAGCGTTTCGCCGCTCTTGCGCGGATTGGCGAGCGCAAACAGCCTGTCATCATCCCAGCCAAACAGCGGGCTTTTGAGAAGAGAGGCCAATGACAAATCATCTGACGGCTGCAACACGAAACGCCCCAGCGCCATCAGATCCTGAATGGCGATGTGGCTTGTAAGTTTGAGCCGGTCGGCACCAGCCACCGGCACATGGCGCTCTTTGAGTGCGCGCGAAAGCGCTGGCATGAACTGATCGCGCTTACGAACCAGCACCATGATGTCTTTCGGTGCCAGTTTGCGGTTCTGGCCCGGAATGGTTTCGCCGCGATCAAGCCAGTAGCGAATGGTCTCTGCAATCTGTTCGGCAAGTTTGATGGCAGGAGCCTGCAAATGATCGACCGGAACGCGCCAGTCGTCTGGCTCCTCCACCACTTCCGGTGTCAGCATATCCCAGATTTCCACCTCGCCCGGCTCGTTATCGCGAATGGCAGAGTGAACGGTGGCACCTGACAAGCCGCGATTGGCCTCGGGACGCGCAAAAACCTCGTCCACGGCCTGCAACACATCCGGCGCTGAACGGAACGAGAAGTTGAGGCTGACGCGCTCGAATTTGAGCTCTGCATCGGCAGCGCGAAGGCTGACCGCCCTGCCCTGCGCTGCAAAGTCTTCCGGCACCGCGCCCTGAAACGAGTAGATCGACTGCTTTTCATCGCCGACGGCAAACAGTGTGCGCTGCACGTTGCGCTGACCGAGGCCTGAGAAAAACTCTTCTGACAACATGCGGATGACCTGCCACTGATCGGGGCTGGTATCCTGTGCTTCATCGACCAAAATATGATCAATGCCGCGATCAAGCTTATACTGCACCCACTGCCCTGCACCATTGCGCGCCAGCAGCGCCACGGTGCGGGTGATCAGGTCTTCAAAGTCGAGCAGACCCCGCCTACGCTTTAAATCGTGATAGCGTTGCAGGAGGTTATCAATCAGCGTGAGTGCGCTCAGATTGAGCCGGATAAGCCGCAGTTCTTTGATCTTGTCGAGACCAAGCTCGACACGCATTGCTGCGGCATTAAAATCTTCCTCGAAATCCGGCAGCAGCTTTTTGACCGCAGCCGAGCCAACATAGGAGCCGGATTTTGCCTCGCCGGTTGCTTTCAGGAAGGAAGCGCGCAGAACGGCTTCCTTGTCGAAGCTGCTTTTGACCTTGTCATATTGCTTGAGCTGCAACGCAAAATCATGTGCGCGTGCCGCACCCTTCTGGATCGACAAAATGAGATCGAGTGCATCGTCGGAAAATTCCGGCACCGGCCACATATCATCCAACAAATCAGATTCGCGCGTGTCTGGCCGAAAGCGGAAATGCCTGTGCAAAATCTCGCTGCGCTCATCCGCATTGCCAAGCGCCGTAATGTATTGCTGCAAGCCATTGCGACGCCCCACCGCCTCATCAAGCAGTGCCTGCAAACCCATCTCGCCTGCTGCCTGCATAACATCGGCAAAGGCGTTCGCCAGTTCCGGATCACCGCCGCCATGTGCGGTCTCAAGCAGGCTGCGTCGCGCTTCGCCGACAAGAGCCACCTGCATGAGATCATCCATCATCTCGAAGTGGCCTGCAATATTCGCCTCAAGCGGGAACTGATGCAGAATCGCTTCGCAAAATGCGTGGATGGTCTGGATTTTCAACCCACCCGGTGTTTCAAGCGCGCGCGCAAAAAGCCTGCGTGCAACGGCAAGCCGTGTCGCTCCCGGACGCCTGCCTTCAAGCTTATCTAGCCTGTCGGCCAAGTCCTCGTCCGGCAACATTGCCCATTCAGACAATCGTGCAAAAACGCGGTTCTGCATGACGGCTGCTGCCGCCTTGGTATAGGTCAGGCAAAGGATTTTCGACGGATCAGTGCCTTCGAGCAGCAGCCGGATCACACGCTCGGTTAAAACGTGAGTCTTGCCCGAACCGGCATTAGCCGACACCCAGACAGAGGCGGCGGGATTGGCAGCACTGGCCTGTGCTGCGATTGTTTCCGGTGGAATGACACGTTGCTTTTTCATTCACCGCCCTCCCCGCCAGCATCACCACCGGCGGACCATTCCAGCACGCGTGCAAGATGATCATAGTCGCCCGTCAGGTCTGTTTCGCGGAAGGGCAGCGCGCGGGAAAGATAACCCTTAGCCGGATTCTGATATTCAGCGAGAAGCTGCGCCAATCGTTGCCAAGCCTCTTCGCCAAGGGCGGGTGCGGTCTTTTCCGATGGTGGCCGACCAATCTTCAAAATCGATTCCGGCTTCACCTCCCCGCCTGCCCGCAACCGCACATAGGTCAGATCAGACGCGCAGACAGAACCCAATTCGCGAAACGCACCGCGCACGAGAAGAGCGGCTTCAAGCGCCAGCTGTGGCGACAAGAGGACGTGCGCCTGTCGTGGCGATGGCGTTGAGCCGGTCTTATAGTCGATCACTTCAGCAGTTCCGTCGCGCATCAGATCGATACGATCGGCGCGGCCCGACAAAGTGATGCCAAGACTTTCGACCTCGCGCTTATCCGACGAAATTTCAGCAAAGCGGGTCTGAACATTGTAAGCGCGTTCCCGCTCCCATTCGAGGAATTGCGGAATAAGTGCGGTAAAACGCGGCCACCATACTGCTTGGATCTCAATGGGCAGATCTATTTCGCCAAAGAAATGCCGGCCAAATTCTTCAAGTTGCGTTGCTGCATCCGGTGCCAGCGGATCGATGCCCTCTTGCGTGAAATGTCCAAGAATGTCGTGAAAAAGCGTCCCACGTTCTGCGGCTGCCGGATCGCGGATCAACGGCTCCAGCGGACGCAACTTCAGAATTTTTTTGGCAAAGATCGCATAAGGATCGCGACGCAGGGTTTCAATTTCCGTCACCGAAAAATGCTTGGGTCGCGCACTTACAGGCGGTGCCGGTTCCGGGCGTTTGACAAAAGGCACATCAGGCGCCTGATCGATTTCACGCGCCCAATGGATAAAACGTTGCCCACGCGAGCGCATATCCTTGGTCACATCTGAACCCAGCACTGTTTCAAGCCGCTGCAACCAGCGCGACGTAATGGTTGGCGCATTATCAGATCGCTGCGAGCGCGACAGCACGACATGATCCATGCCAAGCGCCATTTGAAAATCATGTGCTGCAAGGCCGGTACGGCGCTCAGGTGGATCAAGCGCGATCATCGCCTTCATAGGGCGCGACATGAACGGGTCGTTGCGCGTCTTGGCGGGCCATGTGCCTTCGTTGAGACCACCGATCACCAACGTATCCATGGTCTGCAAACGCGCTTCCAGCGCACCCCAGATAAAGACGCGCGGATGCCCGCCCGGATGCGGCTTGACGGTTTCGCCCGACATCAGAGCTTCAAGAATTGCAGGCCATTCAATAGCCTCAAAATCCAGTCCCGCTTCGCTCGCTACAAGCTGACGCAGAAATGAAGCCAACTTCTCACCATGCTCGCCGGAATAATAACGGGTGACGCTGCCACTCTCATCTCGCGCCAGATTTTCCAGCGCTTCCACAGTTGCCCGTGTAATCTCGCCAATATCCGTTCGCCGGTTAATGGTAGCAAAAGGTGCAAGCGGCGCAACAGCTTCCGACAGGCTCACGCAAAGCGCGCGCGCCGCTTCGATCATGTTAGGCGTAACAGTCGCGTGCCATGCCGGTTGCCTTGACTGGCTGGCGCTTTCTTCCATGCGGCGGTCGAAAAAAGCAGGAAGATCGATGATCGATGCCCTGCCCGTACCGCCACGGAACGCCACCAGTTCAAGTGTTTCCGCAGCCAGTCGCCGGTCAATGCGCTTACCGCCAAGCCGTAGCATCGGGTGCTTGACCAGCGCTAAAAGGGCCACAGGATCGCCAGGGTTGAATACGGTTTCGACCATGAGACGCATCAGCGTCGCGGTTTCAATATCGCGCAAATGACGACCGCCGGAATCATCGGCGTCGATGCCAAAGCGGGCGAGTTCGCCCACCACGCGGCGCGCGAGATTTCTATCGGCAGTAACCAATGCGGCGGTCTTGTTTTCATCGCTGATCGCATCGCGAAGCGCCAGTGCCACTGCCAGCGCTTCCTCACGCTCATTGGCGGTTTCAATCAGATCGATCTTTTGAGCCGATTGCTGCAATGCTTCAGGGTGCATATCCGCATCGCGGTTAAGCAGGCTCCACGCATCCGTGGTTTCCGCCGGGCGCAGCGCTTCACTGACCACGCGCTCCAGCACGCGCTTGTTAACCGGCATATCTTCGATATGCTCGACATCCTCGCGCAATACCCCAATAGCCTGCAACAGCTTGTGGAGACCATATTGCGGATGACCGAAAGTGGACGGATTATCATCCGAAGCCCCCAGCAGATTCCACGCGCCTTCATCAAGATCACGGTCCAGCCCCGGCAGAACCACAGCACCTTGCGGCAGTCGGGCAATGACTGAAACAAGCTCGGCAGTCGCGGGAATGGAGCCCGTGGAACCAGCCGCAATCACAGGCCCTTGCGGCGGATGATCGCGCAATCGCCGCACCTCGCCCCAGATCAGTTCATTGCGGTGCGCTGCCGGATTAGACAGCTTGCGCTCTTGCAGAATTTCCGGCCAGAGTTTCGTGACAATATCGAGAAAGCCAAGCGTGACCTGCCACCAGTCGGCAAGATCATCGGGCGCAATGCTGGCAAGCTCACTCCATTTGGCATTGTCGGTTTCGACCTGATCCATCAGGCCAGCCAGATCACGTGCAAGCCAGATCGCATCAGCGGTTGTTGCAGGAACCGAAACATCATCGACACCAAACAACGCCCGCACATGCGCAGGCAACGATTCACGCCATGGACGAATGAGCCGCGCCAGCAGCAACAGCCGTTCAGCCTTGCCTATTGGCGGATTAAGATCGAATACGCCGCTTGTGGCCGCATTGAAAAAAGCTGCATCCTCGTCCACATCGCCCAGCGGGCGAATGGTCGGAAGGATTGCTGATTTAGCCGGATTCATATCAACCAAAATGGAGCGCAGCGCACGCGCTGCACGACGCGTCGGCACATAGATAGTCGCGTTCGCTAATACCAGTGGGTCAGAGGCATTACCCGGAAAGCCTTCAATCAGGCGGCCTTCCAGAAGTGCCTTGGCGAAGGCTGGTAGAAAAGCTGTGCCGGATGGAATGGAAAAAAGCTTCGGCCTCGTAATGGTCATTCCGCCATGCTCTCCTTACGCAATTGCGGAAAGCACAGCCTCCGCCTCGCCGATCGCTTCCGGTGTTCCCACCGTAAGCCAATGCCCGGTCATGGGCATACCATAAAGGCGCCCGGCTGCAATGGCTTCATCAAAATAGCGATTGAGCGATGAAACACCCGGCTCGGCTTTGGCAAAAATACGCGGATGAATAATGGCTGCACCGGCATAGATGACCGGGTCGCCGGCGACATCACGTAGACGGCGCAAGCGGCCCTCTTCATCCGCAACGAAATCGCCCTTGCCTTCAAAACCTGTTGCCTGATCGAGTCTCGCCGTCATGAGAAGAATATCCATGCGGGTATCGTCCCAGACATGCGCCAGCGCCGTAATATTCGGCTGCGCTTCATCACCAACCCAGAATGTATCAGCATTGAGTACATAGAACGCCTTGCCCCCAAGCTGTGGCAGCACGTTGACGATACCACCTGCGGAATCGAGCAGCAGATCGCGCTCGTCGGAGATCGTGATTTTCGGCTCTGAGCGACTGCCAAGATAGTCGATCAGTTGGTCGGCTAAATAATGAACATTGACGATTGTATTCTCAACGCCTGCACCCGCCAGCGCATCCAAGCCCCAATCGATCAGCGGCTTGCCGGAAACCTTGACCAGTGGCTTGGGCATGGTTTCGGTGATCGGGCGCATACGCTTGCCAAGACCTGCTGCAAGCATGATCGCTGTATCAGGACGTGTCATTGTTTCTCCAGCAATGCGAGATCATCAAACCAGCGGGCGACCGGCGCCATGACCGGATGCTTTAAGACGCGGCCAAGATAGTCGTGAATGCGGGGCAGATGCGCGAGATAATGCGGCTTGCCATCACGCTCATCAAGCCGCACGAACAGGCCCAACAGCTTGGCGTTGCGCTGCGCACCCATGGCGGCATAGGCCATGCGGAAAGCCGCTTCGTCAAACACATGGCCAAGCTTGCGGCGTTCATCGCAATAAGCATCAACCACTGCCTTTTCGAGCTCCGGCGTAATCGTCAGGCGAGCATCGAGTGCCAGCGACGCGACATCATAGGCAGCAGGTCCGATCATCGCGTCCTGAAAGTCGATTGTGCCGATTTTGTCTTTGCCTTTCGCATCCTCAAACCAGAACAGGTTTGGCGAATGATAATCGCGCAGCAGCAGGCTTTTCTCGCAATCGGCAATCGCGTCGAGAACTTTGTCCCATGCCGCTTCATAAGCCTGCGCTTCTGCATCAGTCAGCTTGCGGCCCATCATGCGTGGTGCATACCATTGCCCGACAAGGTTCACTTCCATGATCATCGCATCGCGATCAAAAGGTGCAATGATGTGATCCGGATAGCCTGCAACAGGCGCATGATCAGGCCACTGAACCCCATGAAGATGTGCAAGAAACCGTCCAGCCGCTTCATAGCGTTCGGCCACCGGCTCACCCGATGGAGCCCTGATGCCCTCAAGCCCGAGATTTTCGAGGATCAGCAGTCCTGCATCAATATCAACAGCGCGCATTTGCGGCACGCGCAGGCCATTTTTCGCAAGCAGATCATCAATGGCCACGAAAGCCTGAATATTCTCTGCAATATGCGCAAGCTGGCGATAGGACTTGCCGTTGCGCAATGGCGGATCGTAGGGCATCGCGGGCGCATTCATCAGAATTTCGACACCGTGTTCGCTTGTGATGATCTCATATTTGCGCGGTGAAGCATCCCCCTGTAAATAGCGGCGCGTGGCCCCTGCCCGGTCGTTGTTTTCCAGAAAAGTGCGGATTTTCAGCGTGCGCTCAAGACGCGCAATGGCTGCTTCTGGCCCGCTGATTACGATGCGCCGCCCTGCCCCTTCGTGGGTTAATATGACGGCAAAGCTCGGCTCCGGCAGAAAGCCTTCCGCCTGCTCTGGCCATTCGGACAGCACAACACCATCTTCCAGAAACTCGACAAGCCCTAGCTCGTCCAGCTCTTCACCATGCGAAATCCTGTAGAGGTCGGCGTGAGCGACAGGCAAGCGCAGCCCCTCATAGCTTTGCACAAGTGTAAATGTCGGACTTGGCACTTCAAGCCGCTCATCATCAGCAATCGCGCGAATGATAGCGCGTGCGAGCGAGGACTTACCGGCGCCAAGATCGCCCGATAAGGTAACGAGATCGCCTTTGACCAGCGCCAAGGCGAAATCCTGGCCAAAGCGCTGTGTGGCAGCCTCATCGGGCAGGAAAAGCTCAAGACTGGTTATTGGGCGATTGATTGGGGTGCTCATAAAGCCCCCTTTATCTTATTCGGCAGCAACACGGAAGCTGCGCGCTTCCGACGGGAAGCGACAAATAACAGTTGTTCCGATATCTTTGCCGGTTTCGATTTCCACGCGACCATCATGCAGCTCGACAAAGCTCTTCACGATGGAAAGGCCAAGCCCGACGCCTCGTCTGCGCCCGCCATTCTGATAAGCCTGGAAACGCTTGAACACCGTATCAAGCACATCGCCAGGCATTCCCGGGCCGTCATCATGCACGGCAAACAGAATATCCGTCCCTTCGCGGACGACCTGAAGCGAAACGGTGGAACCTTCCGGTGCATAATTGGAGGCGTTGGACAGTAGATTGAACAGCACCTGACGAACACGATTGGCGTCGGCTCTGAAGGTTTGCACGTCATCGGCAATATCGACATTGAGCGCGATGTCATGCTCCTGCAGACGCTCGCTCACACGCTTTGCCGCAGCTGAAATTTCATCCATGACAGCGACATCATCGATATCGAGCTGCATGATGCCTGCATCAACCGTTGCAAGATCGAGAATATCGTTGACGATGGTTAAAAGCACGGCAGACGATGTGCCGATATGATCGAGATATTCGAGCTGGCGTTCATTGAGCGAGCCAAAGGCAGGTGTCTGTAACAGTTCGGTAAAGCCGATAATGTTTGTGAGCGGAGACCGCAGCTCGTAAGATACATGCTGCACGAAGTCGTTCTTGATCTGATCGGCAAGCGAAAGCGCTTCGTTCTTTTCCTTGAGCGCCCGTTCGACGCGTACCGTATCGGTGACGTCCATGAAGGTGAGCATCGTCTGGCCCTTCGGCAGCGGCACCACGGCATAAGAAAGAATCACACCGTCATCAAGTTCGACCTGCCCCATGCGCCCATTACGCTCATCCAGGAAGCCAGTGACAGAAGAAACGAAATCATCCCAGATGCCATCGCCGCCACGCTGGCCGCAGAGCTTGGAAATGGTTGAGATATGCGTGCCTTCAACGGTGATGGCTGCAGGCAGCGACCAGAGGTCGGCAAATGACGGATTGGACAGGCGCAAACGGCCGTCGGAACCGAACACGGCGACGGCTTCGCCAAGGTGATCAAGCGTTTCGCCCTGCACCTTGATCAGCGTGTTGTAACGACCTTCAAGCTCGAACTTCTCAGTCATGTTCTCGAAGAACCACGTCACGCCGCCTTGCGGATGCGGATTGGCAACCACGCGCAGGATACGGGTATCCGGCAGATGCCACATATGTTCCTCCGGCTCGACAGCACGGTAGGCCGCAAGCATGGAATCCTTCCATTTGCGCCATTCCGGCTGTTCGGGCAGCTTGCCTTCCGAACGCAGGCGGTCAAACAGCAGCGTATTGCTTGGATGCGTCTCAAGCCAGGCCGTGTCGAGCGACCAGAGCGAGACGAAAGCCTGATTGAAGAATTGCAGCTTCATGTCCGGATCGAAGATCGCCACAGCGGTTGAAAGCTGATCGAGCGTCTCGGCATGGCTCTTCAATGTACGGCTCAACTCTTCGCGAATCTGCTCGACTTCGCTTAGATCAAAGCCCAAACCGGCAGAACCTGCCTCCGCACTCACATCCGTCACATCGAAAATGCGGCGATCGCCACGCACGACTGCGGGCAGTTTTTCGTAAAGATCAGGCTCGGCAAACCGGTCGCGTTCGAGACGCTGGCGCGCCTGTGCGCCAAAGAGTTCGCGACGCTCAGACGTCGCCTGTGTGCCGTCCACGGCATCCACGGCCCGTGCATAGGCTGCATTGACCCATTCCATCCGCCCATCGGTGCCACGCACCCAGACCGGCTGTTCAAGACGGTCGAGCAGATGGCGCAACAATGCCAGCTTTTCTGATAGCTCGCGGTTCTGTGCCTGAAGTGCTGCACGCTCGGCCTGCACGCCCTGAAGACCAAGGAAACGCACGATAGCAAAGCTTCCGGAAGTACGGCCATAGACGTCGAGCAGGGTGCCATTGCTGGTTTCAACCGTCAGATCAAAAGCATGAGCCTGTTCTCGTAAGGCAGAAACCGCGCGTTCAAGCTCGGCAACCGATTGTGGCCGCAGCCAGCGACCAAAAGCAAGGAAATGCGAACGATCCTGTGGTGCGCCGCTATCAAATGGTAGTTGCCCGACAACATCGGCGCGTGCGCCGTGGGCATCCCAGACAATTGCACGCTGATCTTTGAGATTAAGCAAAGCTTCATTGCGCTGCGCGGTCAGATTCATATCCGAGAGGCGCGAGCGCAACTCATTGTTTTGCTGCGCAATTTTTGAGCGGTCGCGAATAAGCCAGCCAGCAGAGAGCAGGGCCGCCCCCATCGCGCCAAGAAACATCGAAAACTGGATGACTTCAAAAGCTCCGACACTGCCACCGAAAGGCAATTCGATGCGTGCGGAATTTTCAGCGCCTTGCGCAAATGCCGGAACGGCCGCAACCAGTGCGGCAAAGGAAACTGAAGCCGTGAGAACAACCCGTTTGAGAGGGCTTGCAGCCAATGAAAGCGATGCTTTCAGGTGCCTGCCTGCGCTGTTTGCGGATTTGCTCCGCAAGCTCCCCGTCGAGCCGGTCTCTGGCATATTTCCCTTGTCTCCGCCGCCCGGGAGTTTCCTCATAAAGAGTCTCCCGCATTACAAAATTCCTGTGTCCGGCCCTGTCGCATCGCCACAATGCTAGAAGCCAGTCATGTTTCGAGGATGAATAGGTCGCCCGTCTTTCGCCTGAACCGGCAAAAAACGCCCAACGCAAACACCCGTCAAAACACATTGATTCGTCTTCACAATACCCTCACCGTGAATCCGCGTGAAGCGTGTTGCACGCAAAAATAAAGGTCGGGCAACGTAAAGATGCCCGACCTACAAGATGTAGCAGTATGGTTAACAGTGAATTAATACCTGTAGTGTTCCGACTTGAATGGACCTTGGGGCGTTACGCCGATATATGCGGCCTGTTCCTCAGAAAGCACAGTCAGCTTGGCCCCAAGCTTGTCGAGATGCAGACGTGCAACCTTCTCGTCGAGGTGTTTTGGCAAGACATAAACTTCGTTCTTATACGCGTCGGTACGTGTAAAGAGTTCGATCTGACCCAGCACCTGATTAGTGAAGGAAGCCGACATCACAAAGCTTGGATGACCGGTTGCATTGCCGAGGTTGAGCAGACGACCTTCCGAAAGAAGGATGATGCGCTTGCCATCGGGGAATTCTACCAGATCGACCTGTGGCTTCACATTGGTCCATTTCAGATTACGCAGTCCTGCAACCTGAATTTCATTGTCGAAGTGACCGATATTGCCGACGATCGCCATATCTTTGAGCTTGCGCATATGATCAAGCGTGATGACGTCCTTATTGCCGGTCGTCGAGATCACGATGTCAGCAGTCGGAGCCGCATCATCGAGCGTTACCACTTCATAGCCGTCCATTGCAGCCTGCAATGCGCAGATTGGATCGACTTCCGTAACCTTGACGCGTGCACCGGCACCTGCGAGCGATGCAGCCGAGCCTTTGCCAACGTCGCCATAACCGCAGACGACGGCAACCTTGCCAGCCATCATCACGTCTGTGCCGCGGCGGATGCCGTCAACCAGCGATTCCTTGCAGCCATACTTGTTGTCGAACTTCGACTTGGTGACGCTGTCATTGACGTTGATTGCCGGGAAGGGCAGTAGGCCCTTCTTCTGCAACTGGTAAAGACGGTTGACGCCTGTGGTGGTTTCTTCGGTCACGCCCTTGATCGCATCGCGCTGACGCGTAAAGAAGCCCGGCGTTTCAGCCATACGCTTCTTGATCTGCGCGAACAGAACTTCTTCTTCTTCGCTTTCAGGCTTGGAAAGAACATCTTCGCCAGCCTCAGCGCGCGCGCCGATCAGGATATACATGGTGGCATCGCCACCATCATCGAGAATCATGTTGGATGGTTCGCCATCCGTCCACTGGAAGATCTTGTCGGTATAGGTCCAATATTCTTCAAGCGTTTCGCCCTTGATGGCGAAAACCGGCGTGCCGGTGGCGGCAATCGCTGCCGCAGCATGATCCTGCGTCGAGAAAATATTGCAGGAAGCCCAGCGAACTTCGGCGCCCAGCGCCTTCAGTGTTTCGATCAGCACGGCAGTCTGGATCGTCATATGCAGCGAACCGGAGATGCGCGCGCCCTTGAGCGGCTGCGACTTGCCGAATTCTTCGCGCGCGGCCATCAGGCCCGGCATTTCAGTTTCAGCAATATCGAGTTCCTTACGGCCCCAATCGGCCAGACCGAGATCCTTGACGACAAAATCCTGACTTGCGGTCATCATCTGCTCCAATCAAATTTGTTTAGAAGCCCAAAAGAATGCAAAAGGGCTTCGGCTGGCGTTCTGATTAGCAGATCAATACGGCCAGCACAACGCAACATAAAGAAATCTTTATGTGTCTATATCAATTGAATGGGAAGTATCGAAACGCCTGGAGTCTCAGCATTCCTCGCCAAACTTGTCGGCAATAAGTGTCTGAAGCGCATCGAGCACGGCGTCGGCCTGTTCGCCGGATGCGCGAACGTCGATGCAGCAGCCCGGAGAGGCTGCCAGCATCATCAAACCCATGATCGACGTGCCGCCAACAGTCATTCCGTCCTTGCTGACGCGGACATGAGCGTTGTAACTGTCAACGAGCTGCACAAATTTTGCGGATGCGCGGGCATGAAGACCGCGCTTGTTGACGATCTCAAAAGACCGGGACAAAGCGCTATCGGCATCGTATTCGCCGGTAACGGCTACAGTTGGATGCATGGGTTACTTTCCCGTCAGAACCTGACTTGCAACATTGATGTACTTACGTCCCGCATCCTGCGCTTCGCGCAATGCCGTCTTGATGTCTCCACCAATACGAACGCTGGAAAGCTTGATGAGCATCGGCAGGTTCACGCCTGCGATCACCTCGATCTTGCCTTCTTCCATCACCGAAATCGCCAGATTGGATGGAGTTCCGCCAAACATATCCGTCAGAACGATAACACCTCTACCATTATCAGCCCTGGCCACAGCATCGACGATATCCCGACGACGCTGTTCCATGTCATCTTCGGCACCGATACATACGGTCTCGAAATTGTCTTGCGGGCCAACTACATGCTCAACAGCATGGAGAAACTCTTCGGCCAGCCTTCCGTGCGTAACAAGCACGAGTCCGATCATACTTTAAAAGCTCCTGTCGCGTGCCCGCCGCTTAACCCCTTCACAGGCGCAGATGACACAAAAATCGCCGGAACCCCGCCGACGAGTTGTGCATCTTGGCATTGCAAATCTTGATAGCAAGTGAAAAATTTCAAATTTGCCTTGAAAAAAGCAAAATGCCGCAGCGTTGGGCACTTTTTCGTTCAAGCATTCATGGCCAGGGTTTATAGAAGAGGTTCGCCTCGATAGCGCGCGAAAGTGCGTTGGAATCGCCGTTTGATGAAAGGGAAGGCAAAAGCAAACGGGGAATTTCAATGCCTTCAAACTGCCAGCTTTCACCACCCGGATAGCGTTCCGCCTCATCACGGCTCACCAGAATGACCACAAGATCAAGTGGTGTCTGTTTCACATAAGCAACACGAAAAAGACCGGCGCCGCGAATCTCGACGCCTCCAGCCAGAGAATCGGGAACGCTGGCAATAAGTCTGTTGCCCTCCGCACGAAGCAGAGTACGGTCATCTGAAACGAGAGAAGCGCTTTCCCCCCGCACTAGCGCACGCTCAATCAGAGTGAGTGCAATCTCTGTTTTACCTGCACCCGATGGCCCCATCAGCATCACACCTCTTCCGAGTAATTGCACGGTGGTTGCGTGAAGGCCGCTTTTTTGTTCTTCCGGTGTCATGTCAGGATCATGTGATTGCTGGGAGATCAACAATGAAGCGCGCGCCCAGCATATGATCCGGTCTATCGGCGTCGATGATGTTTTCAGCGCTTAACACACCACCATGTGCTTCAATAATCTGACG
Organism: Ochrobactrum sp. Marseille-Q0166; assembly: GCF_014397025.1. NCBI lineage: Bacteria > Pseudomonadati > Pseudomonadota > Alphaproteobacteria > Hyphomicrobiales > Brucellaceae > Ochrobactrum > Ochrobactrum sp. Marseille-Q0166. Next base: position 329,762 of record NZ_JACJUO010000001.1, read on the forward strand.
ACTAATTGACAGACCAAGCCCGGAGTTCTGTCCGAACGCTTCCGAAGCCGGGCGATCCGTATAAAACCGCTCGAAAATTCGCTCTATGTTTTCGATTGGAATGCCGGGGCCATTGTCTTCAACGGTAACCCTCAGACGACTGCCTTCGCCGCTCAGGGTAACAATAATCCGGCCCGTATCCTCGGGTACAAAGGACCGTGCGTTCTCGATCAGATTGCTGACAACCTGTCCAAGCCGCAAATCGTGACCGGCGACGAAAAAGCCCTTTTTACCCGACGGCAACTTACCTGTATTGAAAACAATCTCGGTACCTACCTTGTTACGACGCACTTCTCGCGCCGCAAGGACAAGATTGTTGAGAAGCGTCTTCATATCGACACGGTCAGAATGTTCACGGGCAAGCTCGGCATCAAGGCGCGAGGCATCCGAAATATCTGTAATCAGGCGATCAAGGCGTCGCACATCGTGCTGGATAACATCAAGAAGGCGATTACGCGAATTATCATTCTTCGCCAGTGGCAGTGTTTCAACAGCACTGCGTAGCGAAGTGAGAGGGTTTTTGAGCTCGTGACTCACATCAGCCGCGAAACTCTCAATCGCCTCGATTCGCGTATAAAGCGCATCGGTCATCGCGCGGATTGATGTCGAAAGATGTCCCACTTCGTCCTGCCGTTCGGAGAAATCCGGTATCTCTTCGCGGCTTTTTACGCCAAGACGTACACGGTCAGCGGCAGCTGCCAACTTGCGCAGCGGGCTCGCAATCGTCGAGGCCAGGAACAGCGACAAAATTACCATCACAGCAGCGACAACGCCAAACACCCGGAAAACGGCCATGCGTTCTCCCTGAACGATCTTGTCGATGTCGTCACCTTCTGTAGAAAGCAACAAAACGCCAAGGATGGCACGGGATTGCTGAATAGGAACAGCCACCGACACAACCAGCTCTCCCTGCTGATTGCGTCTTTGTGCGGTTTGCGGAGAGCCAGTCAGAGCGCGAACGATTTCCTGATAAGCAAGACCATTTCCACCCGGCTGTTCCTGATAAAGCGGAAGACCGCCACCATAAAACAAACGTGAGAACCACATGGTAAAGCGTTCCCAAATGCTCGGCTCATCTTCTTCGATTGCGGGAAGATCGTAACGAAACACGGGACCGCCGGACGCAAAGGCTGGCGCATAAAGAGAACGAGAATCCAGAAGCAGATTGGCGTAATGATCATAAATGCGCGCACGTGTGCTGGTTGGAGAAATCAACTGACGCAGTAACGGCGACACTTTTTCCGGATTGATTGGGAATTCCCAATTGTCCGGCGAATCGGGCGAGGGCGTAATGCTCTGCCCGGCCTGCAACTCCAATAGTTTTTCAGGATCAATCATCAACGAATTCGTATCGACTGTAGCCGATGCCGAAATTGCAGCGGCAATGATTTTACCCTGCGTGAGAAGGCTTTCGATCTTGGCATCAATCAGTCCCTCGCGAAACTGATTCATATAGAGAATACCTGAAACCAGAACGCCAAGCGCGGCAATATTGAGAAACAGAATACGGCGAGTCAGACTTGAAAACAGAAACTGGCCTAGAAACCTGCTAAAAGGCGCAAAAAGACGGCGCAGGAAAAGCGAGCGTTGCCGCCGCGCCCTGCGCTCTCTCATAGTCACTGCGCTGTCTTTGCGAGTTTCGGTGACCATGTCGCTGAAATCTTGCCTTTTTAAAACATCACCGGACCGAATAAAAAAGCCCGGTGGTCTGATAATGCTTTCTTAAGCTTCGCGGAAGCGATAACCGACACCATAGAGCGTTTCGATCATCTCAAAGTCGTCATCGACTGACTTGAACTTCTTGCGGAGGCGCTTGATGTGGCTGTCGATGGTACGATCATCGACATAGACCTGCTCATCATAAGCCGCATCCATCAGTGCATCACGGCTTTTTACGACGCCGGGGCGCTGTGCAAGCGAATGAAGGATAAGGAATTCCGTCACGGTAAGCGTTACCGGCTCACCTTTCCATGTGCAGGTGTGGCGCTCCTGATCCATAACCAGCTGACCACGTTCCAGCGACTTGGCCTGCTGACCTGTCGGCTTTGCCGTACCATCCCGTGCCGCAACGCGGCGAAGAACCGCCTTCACACGCTCGACCAGAAGACGCTGCGAGAACGGCTTGGTGATAAAATCGTCCGCACCCATCTTGAGGCCGAACAATTCGTCGATCTCATCATCCTTCGAGGTCAGAAATATTACCGGAAGGTCCGTCTTCTGGCGCAAACGGCGCAATAGTTCCATACCGTCCATACGCGGCATCTTGATATCAAAGATTGCAAGGTTCGGTGGACGCGCTGTCAGCCCATCTAGGGCAGAAGCACCATCGGTATATGTCTCTACGCGATAGCCTTCCGACTCCAGAGCAATGGAAACGGAGGTCAGGATGTTGCGGTCATCATCGACCAGCGCAATTGTCTGCGTTGCCGAAGCTTCCTTCATGCGAACCTTCTCCTTATTAAAACCGCCCCGATAATAGCAGCGGTGTAAATCACCAAACGCCGGTAAGCGCGTCGATCTTATTATAGTCTCGCAGCTTGTGCAGTACAAATTAGGTACAAAATGTGGCAATCACTCAACATCGCGACAATACTTGCCGTGGAATCTTTTTCGCTGGTCAACACCAACCAGAACAGTTCCAAACTGTGGATAGCCATAACAACGCTTAAGTTAAACGATTTAAAAAATTTTCAATATTTTTAAATCGATTAAATATTTGATTTAATTTGATTAATCTGTTTCTGACTGCCATCCCGTTTAAAAGAGACCGGGGCAAACCAAATTTTGAACCAGATGGCGGAGAGACCATGAAAGAGATCGGCATCCACAATACTGCCGCTTCCATTTCCACTTCAGGATTGAAGGAACTGTCCGCAGTCTTTTATAATTTTGGACCGGCACGGCTTTATGAAGAGACTATTCGCCGTGGCGAAGCAGAGCTTTCCGCACAAGGAGCGCTTGTTGCTAGAACGGGCCAGCACACGGGACGTTCGCCAAAAGACAAGTTCGTGGTTCGCGATGCAAACACCGAAGATCAGGTCTGGTGGGACAACAACAAGCCAATGACTCCGGAGGCTTTCGAGCTTCTCTATGCCGATTTCATTGATCATGCGAAAAGCAAGGAGCTTTTTGTACAAGATCTTATCGGTGGCGCCGATCAGGATAACAAGATCAATGCGCGTGTTGTCACCGAATATGCATGGCATTCGCTGTTCATCCGCAATCTGCTGATCCGCCCGGACGAAGCCGCACTCACTTCTTATGTACCGGAAATGACCATTATCGATCTGCCTTCCTTCAAGGCCGATCCTGCACGCTATGGCGTGAGAACCGAAACGGTGATCGCAGTCGATCTCACCCGCAAAATTGTGCTGATCGGCGGCACCTCTTATGCCGGCGAAATGAAGAAGTCAGTCTTCACCGTTCTCAACTATCTTCTCCCTGCCAAGGGAGTCATGCCGATGCATTGCTCGGCCAATGAAGGTCCGAACGGCGACACGGCCGTATTTTTCGGACTGTCCGGCACCGGCAAGACTACGCTTTCGGCCGACCCAAGCCGGACGTTGATCGGTGACGACGAACACGGCTGGGGCGAACATGGTGTCTTCAATTTCGAAGGTGGCTGTTATGCAAAGACGATCCGCCTTTCAGCGGAAGCCGAGCCCGAAATCTATGCCACCACACAACGATTCGGTACGGTTCTGGAAAATGTTGTGCTGGATGAAAAACGCCAGCCGGATTTCAATGACGGATCGCTCACCGAAAACACCCGTTGCGCCTATCCGCTCGATTTCATTCCCAACGCATCCGCATCGGGCAAGGGCAGCCAGCCAAAGAACATTATCATGCTGACCGCCGATGCCTTTGGCGTGATGCCTCCGATTGCCAAGCTGACACCGGCACAGGCCATGTATCACTTCCTGTCCGGGTACACCGCTAAGGTTGCAGGCACGGAAAAGGGCGTCACCGAACCGGAAGCCACGTTCTCGACCTGCTTTGGTGCACCATTCATGCCGCGCCATCCATCGGAATACGGCAATCTGCTGCGCAAGTTGATCGCCGAACACAAGGTCGATTGCTGGCTCGTCAATACCGGATGGACCGGTGGGGCTTATGGCATCGGCAAGCGGATGCCGATCAAGGCAACCCGTGCACTTCTTGCAGCAGCGCTTGACGGTTCGCTCAACAACGCGGAATTCCGCACGGATCCGAATTTCGGCTTTGCGGTTCCGGTTGACGTGCCAGGTGTGGACAAATCCATTCTCGATCCACGTTCGACATGGGCTGACAAGACAGCTTACGACGCACAGGCGCAAAAGCTGGTCGATATGTTCGTGAACAATTTCGAGAAATTTGAAAGCCATGTCGATCACGACGTGAGGGATGCAGCACCTGCCACCCAGATCGCCGCAGAATAGATGTGATTGATATCCTGAGGAGGAGGAGAAGCCCGGCCGAAAGGCCGGGTTTTTCTTTTGTCTAACGGATAGAGCGTATCGCGCTTGATCGTATCCACCGCGATCGCTCTATCCATTTGTTTTTACGCATGTCTTTATCCCAAAACCGGTTCCCACTTTTGGGAGACATGCGTCAGAAAGCGGTGTATCACTTTCCATCATGGAAGAAAGCCGCAACATCATTCGCATCACCAACCGCCTGACGATCCACGAGGACGATCTGGAGGAGAGCTTTATTCGCTCATCCGGTCCCGGTGGTCAGAACGTCAACAAGGTTTCGACCGCCGTACAATTGCGCTTTCATGCAACGCGCTCCGGTCTGCCCGAAGATGTGCTTTCCCGCCTTTTCAAACTCGCCGGTCAGAAAGGCACCAAGGATGGTGACATTTTGATCGAAGCCAATCGCTTCCGCACGCAGGAACGCAATCGCGAAGATGCACGCGAGCGGATGATTGCACTGATCAGGGAAGCGGCGATTCCACCGCCGCCGCCACGCAGGAAAACAAAACCGACCAAAGGCTCGGTCGAACGCCGCCTCAAGGCCAAGGCCGGCCGCTCGGACATCAAGAAGGGCCGTGGCAAGGTTTCTTACGATTAAGCGCATCCAAAAAAGTGGAAACCTCCTACGCAGAGAAATCAGCCCACCGGACTGATTTCTGGTCCCGTTTCGATCGGAAGAAGATGCGCTTAAAAACAAATAGACTATCGCATTTTGGGAACAGACAACATGACAATCAATTATCACGAGCTTGAAACCAGCCATGGCCGCATTGCTGTGCGTGAAAGCGAAGGCGAGGGTGCGCCCCTCCTGATGATCCATGGCAATTCAAGTTCGGGTGCAATTTTCGCACCACAGCTCGAAGGTACAATCGGCAAAAAATGGCGCGTGATAGCGCCTGATCTTCCGGGCCATGGCAAATCTTCCGATGCGATTGATCCTGATCGCAGCTATTCGATGGAAGGCTATGCGGATGCGATGACGGAAGTCATGCAACAGCTCGACATTGCCGATGCTGTCGTTTTCGGCTGGTCGCTCGGTGGCCATATCGGTATCGAGATGATAGCCCGTTATCCTGAAATGCGTGGCCTTATGATTACCGGAACGCCACCCGTGGCGCGTGAGGAAGTGGGGCAGGGGTTCAAGAGCGGACCCGACATGGCGCTTGCCGGACAGGAAGTCTTCTCTGAACGCGATGTGGATTCTTACGCACGCAGCACCTGTGGCGAACCATTCGAGGCATCGCTTCTCGACATTGTTGCCCGTACCGACGGCCGCGCACGCCGCATCATGTTTGAAAAATTTGCCGCAGGCACTGGCGGCAACCAGCGCGACATCGTTGCTCAAGCAAAGCTTCCCATTGCAGTCGTCAATGGGTGCGATGAACCTTTCGTCGAACTCGACTTCGTCTCCAAGGTAAAATTCGGTAATCTTTGGGAAGGCAAAACCCACGTTATCGACGATGCTGGACATGCTCCATTCCGCGAAAAGCCAGCGGAATTCGATGCTTTTCTCGCTCGTTTCATCGAGAGTTGCACAAAATAAATTTTCCAATTCAAATGGCATTGATTGATGCCATTTGACGGCTTCCCACATCCGTCTCGCGCCCTAACTTGATCTACAGGATTGTGAAAAGGGTGAAATCATGGGCATGACTGTTGCGGATCTTCTAGCTCAAACCTTGGCCGAAGCAGGTGTCAAACGTATCTGGGGCGTCACCGGCGATAGCCTCAACGGACTGAATGACAGCCTCAGACGCCTTGGCAAGATTGACTGGATGCATGTCCGCCATGAGGAAACCGCAGCCTTCGCCGCAGGGGCGGAGGCGGCTGTCACCAGCGAACTGGCCGTTTGTGCTGGCAGCTGTGGCCCCGGCAATCTGCACCTCATCAACGGGCTGTTTGACTGTCACCGCAACCGTGAGCCCGTGCTGGCAATTGCAGCCCATATTCCTTCGTCAGAAATCGGTCTCGATTATTTTCAGGAAACCCATCCTCAGGAACTGTTCCGCGAATGCAGCCATTTTGTTGAGCTGGTTTCCAACCCTGCACAAATGCCCGAAGTGCTGAACCGCGCCATGCGTACAGCTATCGGAAAGCGCGGCGTTGCCGTGATCGTCATTCCGGGTGACGTTGCGCTCAAGCAGGCACCTGAAGGGGCAAAGCAGACTTGGACGCAGATCTCGCCTCCACGCATGGTTCCGTCTGATCAGGATGTCGCAAAGCTCGCAGATATTCTCAACAGCACAGAAAAAGTCACCATTCTGGCAGGCAGTGGCTGCGCTGGCGCACATGATTCGGTCGTATCTCTGGCCGAACAACTGAAAGCGCCGGTGGTTCATGCGCTGCGCGGCAAGGAACATATCGAATGGGACAATCCCTTCGATGTCGGCATGACCGGCTTGATCGGCTTTTCATCCGGCTATCACGCCATGCTCAACTGCGACACGCTGCTGATGCTCGGCACCAGTTTCCCTTATCGCAACTTCTATCCCGACAAGGCAAAGATCGTTCAGATCGACAATGATCCTTCACAACTCGGACGCCGCACGCCCATCATGCTTGGCATAACAGGTGATGTTTCCGAAACAATCACCGCTCTTCTGCCGAAGCTCAAATCCGGTCGCAACACGAAATTCCTTGATGCGGCGAAGACGCATTACACCAAGGCGCGCGAGGCACTAGATGATCTGGCAGCACCATCAAAACCGGGCCAGCCGATCCACCCGCAATATCTCACCCGCCTCGTCAATGAGATTGCGGATGAAGATGCGATCTTTACCGCCGATGTCGGCACGCCAACTGTCTGGGCTGCACGCTACCTCACCATGAACGGCAAGCGCCGCCTGCTCGGTTCGTTCAATCATGGCTCAATGGCCAATGCCATGCTTCAGGCGCTGGGCGCAAAGGCTGCAGCACCGGAACGACAGGTCGTTTCGCTGTCCGGCGATGGCGGTTTCACCATGATGATGGGCGATTTCCTGTCATTGAAGCAGCTCAATCTGCCTGCCAAGATCATTGTTTATAACAATGGCTCACTTGGCTTCGTGGCGATGGAAATGAAAGCTGGCGGCTATTTGACCTCTGGGACCGACCTTGAAAACCCGAACTTTGCAGCCATGGCAGAAGCCATCGGTATAAAAGGCTTTCGCGTGGAGGAATCCGCTGATCTGCCGGAAGCATTAAAACAGGCTTTTGCTCATGAGGGTCCGGTTCTTGTCGATGTGGTGACAGCCAAGCAGGAACTGGTGATGCCACCCAAGATCAAGGCGGAACAGGCGAAGGGCTTCAGCCTTTATATGCTCAAAGCCATTATAAGCGGTCGTGGCGATGAGATCGTGGAACTGGCAAAGACCAATCTGGGCCGTTAGTGCTCATTAAACTGCTAATTAAGTGCAAGAACTTATTGAAGAATCCAGACTTGACCAATTTGATGGGCACTGTAGTTTACAGGTACTTGAGATACCGGAAGCCTTGCGTGTTCCGGTAACGGGTTTGATTAAGCGATACGGTAGTAACAACAGGGAGATTTGCCGCATGGGAATTTTCGATTTCGTGAAGTCGGTCGGAACCAAACTTGGTTTTGGTGAAAATGAACCCAAAGCCGATGATCTGAAGAAGGAACTCGACTCACATAATCTCGGCACCGACGGCGTGCAGGTGAGCGTGCAGGGCGACAAGGCCGTGCTGACTGGAACTGTAAAGGATCAATCGGCTTTTGAAAAAGCCATTATCGCTGTCGGTAACTCGCTCGGCGTTTCCAAGGTGGAAGCTTCGGAACTGAAAGTCGATAGTGCCGGGACGACCGGTGCCGAGCCTGTCTTCTACACGGTCAAAAAGGGCGACAATCTCTGGAAAATTGCCGAAGCCCAATATGGCAAAGGCAACGGCGCAAAGAACGACATCATCTTTCAGGCCAACAAGCCAATGCTGACGCACCCGGACAAAATCTACCCGGGTCAGGTGCTGCGGATTCCACCGCTATAAGATATTTATTACAAATTCCGATTCTATGGAGCGCCTCTCTGTTGCAAGCGGAGAGGCGTTCGCATTTTTCCCTTAAACATTCAAACCTTGCTGCATCTACATCCGCAGAGTTCTGCCAAGAGCAAGAATACGCGAAAGATAAAAATGGAAATCTCTCGTAATTTCCATTGCCTGCATGTTTTTTCAACTTGTGCCTTTCTTCCTCCGCAAAAAACCATAAGAATCATTCCCACACTATCCCAAGCAGAAACGGAGATGCTGGATGAGAGGTTTTTGGGCGGGCGCCTTCGCAGTGACCATGTTGGCAAGCACAGTATCCCTGGCGCATGCGGCAGGCAGCGAACCACAATGGCGATACTCTTCCAGCCTGATTGGCGAACCGAAATATCCAGCGGGCTTCAAACATTATGACTATGTGAACCCTGACGCGCCAAAAGGCGGTGTTCTCAATCAGGTAGCCGTCGGTACATTCAACAGCTTCAATCCTTACGTCATTCAAGGTGTTGCAGCAGCTGGTCTCGCCGATTTCGGCGGCGGAATGCTCTATGACACACTGATGAGCGATTCACTCGATCAAGGGTCAACGCAGTACCCACAGATCGCTGAAGCACTGCAATACCCGGACGATTTTTCCTGGGTAAAGTTCAAGCTTAATCCCAACGCAAAATGGCATGATGGACAGCCAATTACTGTCGATGATGTCATCTGGTCGTTCGATGTCCTCAAGAAGCAGTCGCCACTTTACAACAAATATTATGGCGATGTTGAAAAGGCCGAAACGACTGGCGATCACGAGGTAACATTCACGTTCTCACAAAAGGGTAACCGCGAATTGCCCCAGATCATGGGTCAGCTTGCTGTGCTGCCAAAGCATTGGTGGAAAGGAAAAGACCCTCAGGGAAAACAACGTGACATCACGCGTCCGACACTCGAAATCCCTCTCGGGTCAGGTGCCTATAAGATCAAAAGCGCGGTACCGGGACGTTCCGTCGTCTGGGAACGTGTTGCCGACTATTGGGGCAAAGACTTGCCCGAAAATGTCGGTCGCAACAATTTTGATGAAGTACGCTACGAATATTATTTAAGCGAAGACGCGACGTGGGAGGCCTTCAAAAAAGGCGGGCAATACGATTATCGCAACGAGAATCGCGCCCAGCGCTGGGCAGAGCAGTATAATTTCCCCGCCGCTCAGCGCGGTGACGTCGTAAAGAAATCATTCCCGTATAATGCTGTGGGGCGCATGCAGGGCTATTTTCTCAACACGCGCAAAGACAAGTTTAAAGATCCAAAAGTTCGTGAGGCGCTAACTTACGCTTTTGATTTTGAATCGATGAACCGTCTGCTTTTCTTCAATCAATATACCCGCATCAACAGCTACTTCTCGGGCAATCAGTTACAGCTTGATGGCCCGCCAACACCACAAGAAAAGGCAATTCTGGAGACTGTAAAGGATGAATTACCAGCTGTAGCGCTGACGGACGAATTCAAAGCACCCGTTTACGATACACCCCAGGCAACACGCGACAATCTACGCAAAGCGCTGCAACTTTTTAATGAAGCAGGCTGGAAATTACAGAACAACAAACTGGTTGATGCCAATGGCAACCAGTTCACGATTGAATTTCTGGATGACGGCCCGACTTTCGAGCGCGTGCACAATCTCTATATCCAGAATTTGAAGAAGATCGGTATCGACGCACGAATTCGAACGGTAGATGCGGCGCAATATCAGGCGCGCGTCAATGATTTTGACTACGATGTTATATCCGCAGTGACCCCGCAATCGGATTCTCCCGGTAATGAACAACGCGACATGTGGGGCTCCAAGGCCGCTGACTTCAAAGGCAGCCGTAACTATGCCGGAATCAAGAACCCGGCTATCGACAAGCTGATTGACCGCGTCATCTATGCGAAAGATCGTGAGGAGCTGGTTGCTGCAACCCATGCACTCGATCGTGCACTGCTATGGAACTACTACGTCATTCCGCAATGGTATTCCGACCATATCAATATAGCCTATTGGAACAAATTCGGTATGCCTGAAAACCAACCCGATTATCGGGGAATTGATCCATTCTCGTGGTGGGTGGATCCGGCGAAAGAATCAAAGATCAAAACTGGCGCACAATAGGGCACTTGAGAGAATGACCCGTTTTCATATGGATCGCCGCCATTTTCTGGGACTCTCAGGCAGCGCTGCGATCGCTGCCTGCCTGCCGGGAACGGCCTTTGCAAAACTTGCCGTAAATAAGCCCTTGCACGGTCTTTCAGCCTTTGGCGAACTGAAATATCCGCAAGATTTCAAACATTTTGATTATGTGAATCCGGATGCTCCAAAGGGCGGCACTTTCACGCTCGCCCCGAACACGTGGTACTGGAATCAGAACACTGCCACCTTCAACACGCTCAACACATTCACATTCAAAGGCGATGCCCCGCCGCGTATGGAGCTTACTTTTGACAGCCTCATGGCTTCGGCGCTGGATGAACCGGATGCCGTCTATGGTCTGATCGCTGAAAGTGTCACGCTTTCCAAAGATCGGCAAACATGTCTCTTTAAATTGCGTAAGGAGGCACGCTTTCACGACGGCTCGCCCGTGGAGTCTAAAGATGTCGTTTTCACTTATGTGACCCTGAAAGAAAGAGGGCATCCGCTCATCCGGCAAACGCTTGCATCGCTTGAAACCGTGAAAGAAATTGGAAAGCGCGAGGTGCAGATGCACTTTGCAGCCGGTGGTAACCCCAGCGCCATTCTTGACGCAGTAACATTGCCAATATTGTCGAAAGACTGGTTCAAGGATCGGGACTTCGATGCTGCCGGCATGGAAGTCATTCTCGGATCAGGCGCTTATCGCGTTGGCAAAGTCATAGCCGGCCAAGCAATCGAGTATGAACGCGTGGAAGACTATTGGGCGAAAGATTTGCCGGTTCAGCGTGGAACGAACAACTTTGATCGCCTTAGAATAGAGTTTTATCGTGATCGACAACCAGAGTTCGAGGCCTTCAAAAAGGGCAATATCGATTTTCGGCAGGAAAGTGTCGCAAAAAACTGGGCCACTGCTTACGATTTCCCAGCCATTGAGCAAAAGAAGATCATCAAGCGGACCTTTCCACGAGAAAAGCGTCCTCTCATGCAAGCCTGGGCACTCAACCAGCGCCGTGAGAGGTTTCGCGATCCGCGAGTACGTGAGGCGATCAATCTATGCTTCGACTTCGAATGGACGAATGCGAACCTGTTCTACTCGACCTATGAGCGTTCGCAATCCAATTTCAATGGCTCCGATTTTCAGGCAATAGGGCTGCCCACCGAAGCCGAAATACAGATTCTTGAACGTTATCGTGGCAAAATTCCTGACGCTGTGTTCGGGGAAGCACCACGCATGCCCGTTTCTGACGGATCGGGGCGCGATCGCAAACAATTTTCCCGCGCCATAGAACTGATGCATGCAGCTGGCTTTGAACGCAAAAACGGTCAATTCCAAAGCCCGAACGGCGAAAAATTCGCGCTCGAGATTCTCAGTAATTCGGAAAGCTTCTCCCGAATTTATAATCCTTTCGTTCAGAAGATGCGGGCAATCGGCATTGATGCAAGTTTGCGGCTGGTGGATCCAAGCCAATATCAAGCCCGGATGCAGGATTTCGACTTCGATCTGGTGGGCATCGCCATGCAATTTGGTGCGACACCAACAAAAGAATCGCTCGCAGGAATGTTCGGATCAAAATCCGCAAACACCCCCGGCAGCTACAATCTCCCGGGTACTTCCGATCCGATCATCGACGAACTGATCGATGATGTCGGTAAGGTTTCCAACCGCGACGAACTTATCGCAACGATCCGCGTGCTTGATCGGTACTTGCGTATCCGGCTGGAGTGGATTCCAAATTGGACAGCAGCGAATCATCTGGTCGCCTATTGGGATCGCTTTGGCTTCAAAGAGCCAAAGCCCGATTATGGCTTTCCAGTTGAGACGCTTTGGTGGATTAAAACATAACCCCGAAAAGGGAAGACGTTTTCGGGCAGAAACACGGTTTTGAAAACAAAAGGGCAAAAGCTATTGGCAAGCCATAAAAGCAATCTGAATTTACGGAGCCGCGAAGGCTGATGGGCGCATATATTTTACGCCGCCTGCTTTTGATGATCCCAACCATTCTTGGCATCATGGCCATATCTTTCGCTGTCGTTCAGTTTGCACCCGGTGGTCCTGTTGAGCGCGTCATTGCGCAGCTCTCTGGTCAAGGCGGCGACGCTCTTGATCGCATTTCCGGTGGCGGCGCTGACGCCGGACAAGCGGGAATGGATAGTGGCTCGGTCAATTCCAAATATCGCGGTGCACAGGGGCTTGATCCGCAATTCATTGCCGATCTTGAAAAGCAGTTTGGCTTTGATAAACCTCCGCTTGAACGCTTCGGACATATGCTATGGAGTTACCTGAGCTTTGATTTTGGCCGCAGTTACTTCCGCGACATAAGCGTGATCGATCTTATTAAAGAAAAGATGCCGGTTTCCATATCGCTGGGCCTTTGGCTCACTTTTCTCTCCTATCTGATCTCGATTCCCCTCGGCATTCGCAAGGCAATCAAGGAAGGCACCCGCTTCGATACATGGACCAGCGCGATCATCATCGTCGGCTATGCCATTCCAAGCTTCCTGTTTGCCATTCTACTGGTCGTGCTTTTTGCCGGCGGCTCATTCTTCGACTGGTTCCCACTGCGTGGTCTTACCTCGCCAGACTTTGCACAAATGTCGTTGATGGGAAAAATCGGCGATTATCTTTGGCACATGGTTTTGCCAGTAACGGCTCTGGTCCTGTCGGCCTTTGCCACTACGACGCTTCTAACCAAGAACTCGTTTCTGGAAGAAATCCGCAAACAATATGTAACCACGGCACGCGCCAAGGGACTAACCGAACATCAGGTGCTTTATCGCCACGTGTTCCGCAATGCGATGCTGATCGTGATTGCCGGTTTTCCTGGGGCCTTCATCTCCGCTTTCTTTACCGGATCACTGCTGATTGAAACAATCTTTTCGCTCGATGGGCTAGGACTGCTCGGCTATCAGTCGATCATCAATCGCGATTATCCGGTAGTATTTGCCAGCTTGTTTATTTTCTCACTGATTGGCCTTCTGGTCGGCTTGTTGTCTGATCTAATGTACACATGGATTGATCCGCGCATCGATTTTGACCGGAGGGACGTGTGATGACTGACACTACACTTTCCTCTCGCGTAAAGCCTGTAAAACGCCCGTTTCTTTCGCCGCTCAATCGTCGTCGCTGGCAGAATTTCAAGGCCAATAGGCGCGGTTACTGGTCGCTATGGATTTTCTTGTTCTTACTCTTGGCTGCGCTCTGCTCCGAGTTTATCGCCAATGACAAACCGATCCTCGTTTCCTACAAGGGCGAGTTGCTGACACCGGTTTTTGTCGATTACCCGGAAGAGAAATTCGGCGGTTTTTATGCGGTCACCGATTATCGCGATCCGGTGATACAGGAAGAAATCGCCAATAATGGCTGGGCTATCTGGCCCCCAGTTCGCTATTCTTTCAATACAGTCAACAATGACATTCCGGAAGCTGCTCCATCAAAGCCCTTCTGGCTTTATACGGCAGAACAGCGTTGCCAGCGCTATCCGCTGGGCGTGAATGATCCCAATTGCATTGTTGGAAATTTCAACTGGCTCGGTACTGATGATCAGGCGCGCGATGTCTTTGCGCGTGCACTTTATGGCTTCCGCATTTCCGTGCTGTTTGGCCTGATCCTCACCTTCTTCTCTGCAATCATCGGCGTGACTGCTGGTGCAGTGCAAGGCTATTTCGGCGGCTGGGTGGATCTGATCTTCCAGCGTGTGATCGAAATCTGGTCATCAATCCCGGTACTTTATCTGCTTTTGATTATCGCTGCGATATTACCGCCCGGATTCTGGGTCTTGCTGGGCATTATGCTGCTGTTCTCATGGGTCGCCTTTGTCGGCGTTGTGCGTGCCGAGTTTTTGCGGGCCAGAAACTTTGAATATGTGAATGCAGCTCGCGCGCTGGGCGTAAAGAACGGCACCATCATGTGGCGACATCTTTTGCCCAATGCGATGGTGGCAACACTCACCTTTCTACCGTTTATTCTCAATGGTTCGATCACGACACTGACAGCGCTCGATTTTCTGGGGTTTGGCCTGCCGCCCGGTTCGGCTTCGCTTGGCGAGTTGCTCGCTCAGGGCAAGAACAATCTTCAAGCCCCTTGGCTTGGCATTACAGGCTTTGTGGTGATCTCGGTCATGCTGTCGCTGCTGATCTTCATCGGTGAAGCGACACGCGATGCATTCGATCCGAGAAAGGCGTTTCAATGAGTGACGGATCAATGAAAAATAAGCCCCTGCTTTCCGTCCGTGATCTTTCCGTCGCTTTCCGCCAGAACGGCGAAGAACGCATTTCCGTTGATCATGTTTCCTTCGACATTGCGGAAGGTGAAACCATTGCGCTCGTTGGCGAGTCGGGCTCGGGAAAGTCCGTTTCGGCGCTCTCCATTCTGAAGCTTCTGCCCTATCCGGCTGCAACCCATCCATCCGGTGAAGTTTTCTTCAACGGCAAAGATCTGATGAAGGCATCCGAGCCAGAGTTGCGCCGCGTGCGTGGCAATGATGTCACGATGATCTTTCAGGAGCCGATGACCTCGCTCAATCCATTGCATACGGTGGAGCGGCAGATCGGTGAAATCCTGAAGATGCATCAGGGCATGAGCGATCAGGCAGCGCGCAAACGGACGCTGGAACTGCTGGAAGAAGTAGGTATCCGTGAGCCGGAAAAACGTCTTCAGTCCTTCCCGCATCAGCTTTCGGGGGGCCAGCGCCAGCGCGTTATGATTGCTATGGCGCTTGCCAACGAGCCAAAGCTGTTGATTGCTGACGAACCGACGACGGCGCTGGACGTCACAGTGCAGGCACAAATTTTGCAGCTACTTGCAGAGCTAAAAACTTCGCAAAACATGTCGATGCTCTTCATTACCCATGACCTCGGTATCGTTCGCAAGATCGCCGACCGGGTTTGCGTGATGAGCAAGGGCAAGATTGTCGAGACCGGACCGACCAAGGAAATTTTTGATAATCCGCAACACGAATATACTAAGCATCTCCTTGCTGCAGAGCCGAAGGGTGAACCTCCTCTGGCCGATCTCTCTGCCAAAACGGTGATGGAAGGCAAGGATGTCCGGGTCTGGTTCCCGATCAAGAAGGGATTCCTTCGTAAGACGGTTGATCATGTGAAGGCCGTGGATGGGATTGATGTGGAACTGCGTGCTGGACAGACGCTGGGTGTGGTAGGTGAGTCCGGTTCAGGCAAAACAACGCTGGGCCTCGCCCTGTCGCGCATGATTTCATCCAAAGGGGAAATCCGCTTTGATGGACGCGATATCGCGAAGTTCAGCTTCAAGGATATGCGTCCGCTGCGCCGCGAAATGCAGATCGTTTTTCAAGACCCTTTCGGCTCATTGAGCCCGCGTATGACCATTGCTGATATCATTGCTGAAGGTCTGCTGGTGCATGAGCCAAAGATTTCCGCTGATGAGCGAGATGAGCGCGTAGTCGCAGCGCTCAAAGAAGTGAACCTTGATCCTGAAAGCCGCTTCCGCTACCCGCATGAATTTTCCGGCGGTCAGCGCCAGCGTATCGCCATTGCGCGTGCCATGGTGCTCAATCCGAAATTCGTGATGCTGGACGAGCCGACCTCGGCGCTTGATATGAGCGTGCAGGCACAGGTGGTGGATCTTTTGCGCGCTTTGCAAAAGAAGCATGACCTCGCTTATCTTTTCATAAGCCACGATCTGAAAGTGGTGCGGGCACTGGCCAATGATGTGTTGGTGATGCGCAATGGCAAGGCAGTCGAATATGGAACGTCAAAGGAAGTCTTCGCCAATCCAAAAACAGACTACACCAAAGCATTGATGGCGGCAGC
This sequence comes from Ochrobactrum sp. Marseille-Q0166, assembly GCF_014397025.1. Taxonomy (NCBI): domain Bacteria; kingdom Pseudomonadati; phylum Pseudomonadota; class Alphaproteobacteria; order Hyphomicrobiales; family Brucellaceae; genus Ochrobactrum; species Ochrobactrum sp. Marseille-Q0166. Next base: position 346,181 of record NZ_JACJUO010000001.1, read on the forward strand.
CTTCCACATGGAGGCGACCGAGGGAGGAATAAGACAATGAGCGATAAGGGAAATATCCTACTTTCAATAACCAATTGGGACCCGGCAATCTGGATCGACAGTTTCAAAGCGCATGCGCCTGAACGCAATGTCGTGACAGAGCGCGCAGAAAGTGATCCAAGCATCGAATATGCGCTCGTCTGGAAGCAGAAGCCGGGTTCTCTGGCAAACTTGCCAAACCTCAAAGTAATCTTTTCGCTGGGGGCCGGCGTCGATCATGTCTTTCATGATCCACATATTCCGGATGTCCCGTTGGTTCGCGTCATTTCAGATGATCTCACCATGCGCATGACAGAATATGTGGTCTGGCAGGTACTTGATCATCATCGCCTCGGCGCGAACTATCGCAAGCAACAGAAGAACCGTGTCTGGCATGAGGACCCGCGCCAGCCAGCAGCCCATGAAGTGACTGTCGGCATTTTGGGACTGGGGGTTTTGGGCCGTGATGCAGCAGAAAAACTCAAAGCGATTGGTTTCAATGTAACCGGATGGAGTCGCCGGCCGCAGGAAATCGACGGCGTTCAGACCTTCAACGGAAAGGAAGGCTTCACACGCTTCCTCAAGACTGCCGATATCTTCGTCTGTCTTCTGCCTTTGACGCCGGACACCAAGGGCATTCTCTCCATGACAATGTTTGCGCAATTGAAAAGCGACGGCCCGCTGGGAGCGCCTGTACTAATCAACGCAGGTCGTGGTGGGTTACAGAACGAAGCTGATATTCTTGCTGCTCTTGATCGTGGCCTGCTTTCGGCAGTCACGCTCGATGTGTTTAACCAGGAACCGCTGCCCACTGATAGCCCACTGTGGACGCATCCAAAGGTGACGATCACGCCACATGCGGCTGCAAGTTCCTCGACAACCGCGATTGTTCCGCAGATTATCCGCCAGATCGAAGCGTTTGAACGCGATGGCACGCTCGAAAACGTGGTTGATCGCGCTACGCAATATTAGTCGCTGATTGAAATAATCCCATTCTCGCCGATCGTCACCCGATGGCCGGCGAGTTTTTTTTGGGCTTCCCGATCAAACTCCACTGCAATCGGCACATCGTGCCCCATCTCGCGTGCAACAATAAGCCCGAGAAGCAAAATAGCATCGGGTTCATGCAATATGATTGCTGCCGGTGCCAAACCGGCATGAACCAGCTCCAGCAGCACTGCTGCGGCTGATGACGAACCAATCGTTCCCGGTAAACACAATACATAGCCCGAAATACTCTGCCCGTGTTCTGGATGGCGGACGTCGGCAATCCGTCCAGTTTTGGGATCAACTCCGCCCCAAAAGCTAATAGGAGCCGACAATACCAGTGCCTGAGCTTCTGTCACCTTCCCTGATACCAGAACCGATGACATATAATTGGGCGTACTCATGCGGCCTGCCTCACAAATATAGGCCGACCAGCGACAGCGCTTTCGACGCATTCCTCAAGTGAGCCATACAGAACGCCATATCCGGTATTACCCGGCGCGTAGTGCGCGAACTTACCGGAATTGGTCATCAGAACCGCATCATCCTTTGTTGGCATGATAGGCGTCACCACGACACAAGTATCCGCCACGATGACAACGCCTGCCTTTTCGAGCAGCACTCTGCGTCCGCTGTTTTCCAGTTCAACGAGGGCATGACGCCCGGTGCAGGCATAAAGGGGTACGGCAAGTTTCCGACCGGCGATTGCACGTTCGAGCCTGTCAAATTCACTGATCGACAGATGCGGGCTTCCAATTGCCACCGCATCAATTGCATCCACATGATCGACCGTCGAAAGACGCTTGCGGGTGGCTTCGATCATTCCCTGTGTCACATGAACGATGCCATCGGGCTTTTGATGCTGCAGTGCTGTTTCAAGGTCAGGAGCTTCGGGCGTCACACCCACCACATGAAAAAGGCCAACAGCGCCCACCGATGCCGCTGCAGCTCCAAAGGCCTTCAACGCATCTTCATCCGGAATCATTCCCGCACCCGCCACGACACCGATATTTGTGCCGATGCTCCGGCCAAACAGATTGCCAAGAATCGGCCACGCGACCTCTGACTGAAGGAAAGCAGGATCAACTGCAGAGACATCGAGAATGACCGTCGCTCGGCGATTCTCGTTTCGATGAAGACCATAATCCGGTGCGCGTCCAGAAATAGCACAGGCTATATCCAGAAAGTCGCCGTAACGGTTTGTCCTGGCACCGAGAACGGAATTGCAGAATACAACGGCATTCGACTCGCCCCAGGCGACATCTGTTCTCCTCGCAGGACGATGTCCGGCCTGATAGGGTGCGCAGGTCCATGTCGGCTCGCAACCCAATTTGATGTAAGCCCGCATCATACGTCGGGCCATGTCGGCCTCATGCTTGGGCAACAGATTGCGCGAACAGCCGGTGAGATCAATGGACCCCACATTGAGAGTGGCGCGCACTTTTGTTCTGGCACCGCCATCCACCAGTCGTTCAGCGAACAACATGCCGCTATCGCCGTGATAGAGCGCGCCATCAATATGTGCTGACGCGATCGGGATGAGGCGTGGTGCCCCCATCAAATGCGCTGTTTCGGCCACGATGCGCATTGCCATCGCAGCCCCTTGCCCCTGTTCCCCGGCAGCTATCGACTGCTCTTCATGGGTTAATGTCAGTGCCACGCGAGATCTCCTTACGCATGGTTATCGATGTCGTCCTTGTAAATCCGGGGTGGCATGTCTCGGCTGCTTTGCGATAGCCAAGCTTACTGAAGACAACGTGATTGCGTTCGAGTTCAATACGCACTTGCAGCTCCATTGTCGGCTTAGCACGTGCGACTGCCTGCCGCTCGGCCTTTGCCATGAGCTGACGTGCAATACCCCGGCCTTCAAAGGCAGGTGCGACAGCAAGCTTGCCGAGATAAAAATGATCTTCTTTCTCAGCGATGAACACACAACCAACCAAAACATCACCAACGAATCCTGCAAAGCCGGTTTCCACCAGCGCTTTCTCCTTAAGAGCATTTATAGTTAGGCGACGCGCAGACGATGGCGGATCGATAATGCCATCCATATAGGCGAAACTGTCCTGAATGAGCTTGAGAAGCTCATCCCAGCGACCAAAATCCGCATCGATGGATGTCACGCAAAATTCTGTCATTTGGGTTTGCGTGCCCTGTATCGAATGGTTTCAAAACGCACATTCAATGCATTGTAAAGCAGAAGCCTTCCGACCAGCGGTTCGCCAATGCCTGTTATGAGCTTGATGACTTCCATAGCCTGCAAACTGCCGATCACGCCCGGCAATGCTCCAAGAATCCCGGCCTCTGCACATGTCGGCACAGCACCTGGCGGCGGCATATCTGGAAAAAGATCGCGATAGGAAGGATTAGGCACTCCATCAGCGTCCTTTTCATAAGGCATAAGCACAGTGACTGTGCCGTCAAAGCGCCCCATTGCGCCTGTGACCAGCGGACGCTCTGCCTGAGCGCTTGCGTCTGCGAGCGCATAACGTGTCGTAAAGTTGTCAGAGCCATCGACAACGACATCATATTGGCTGATCAGGGCCTGCGCATTTTCACTGCCGAGGCGGAAGACGTGGCCTTCGACCTTCACATGCGGATTGATACGAGCAATCGAAGAAATCGCGCTCTCAACTTTGCTCTGACCAACGCTTTCAGTGTCGTGGATTACCTGTCGCTGAAGGTTTGACAACGACACCGTATCGTCGTCGACTAGGCCAAGTGTTCCGATGCCAGCTGCAGCCAAATATTGCAGGACCGGCGCGCCGAGTCCGCCTGCGCCCAATATGAGCACACGAGCAGCTTTCAGCTTCTGCTGCCCTGGTCCGCCGATTTCCGGCAGCACGATATGGCGCGCATAGCGCTCTAATTCTTCGGATGAAAAGGGCTTTGATGATACGTTCATGATGCATGAACATAAGCCCGTTAAGGGCATCTGTCAGCGGATATTTTGCATCAAAGTCTGGTGAGTTCGCCCGAAGCAACATTGAAAAATTGCGCATCCCCCTCAAGGGCCTCAAAAAGCGAACGGTCGGTTCCGGTCATGAAAGCCTGTCCACCGAGATCATCGAGAATACCGAATAAAGCCGCACGACGTCCGGTATCGAGATGGGCGGCGATTTCATCAAGCAACAGAATCGGCGCCATGCCCGAGAGCTCACCCGTCAGCCTTGCATGAGCCAGAATAAGCCCGATCAGCAGCGCTTTCTGCTCGCCGGTAGAACAGAGCGCAGCCGGCATGGATTTTGGCCGGTGCTGCACAATCAGATCCGTGCGATGTGGACCTTCAAGCGTGCGGCCTGCAGCGCGATCCCGAGCACGACCGTCCCGCATTATACGACGAAAATCTTCTTCAAGATCAAGCGCTGCTTCAAGACCAATCCGCTGCTCAAGCGCCCCTTCAAGAAAGCAGTCTGCTTTTGGGAATGGACCTTCGGCGGGCAAACGTTCAATCATCGCAGCGATCAGCCGCATTGCCTCCGAGCGGGCTGCAGCAATCGCAATGCCAAGCTCGGCCATCTGGCTTTCAATCGCATCGAGCCACTGATTGTCGCTGTTGCCGTCACTCAGCAGACGATTGCGCGAACGCATGGCCTTTTCATAATCCAGTACGCGCTTGCCGTGGCCGGTATCAATTGCCAGTACCATGCGGTCAAGAAAGCGCCGCCTGTCCGATGCGCCGCCGGTAAATAGACCGTCCATTGACGGCACAACCCAGAGAATGCGCACATAATCGAGAAGTTCGTCACCGGATGCGGCTATGCCATTGATGCGGACTTTTCGGCCACCTTCGCCGCCACCTGCCGTACCCGTGCCAATTTCAATATCGCCATAGATCATGCAATCCAGTGCTGCATGAATAGCAAAACCATCATTCCCATTGGTGCGGGCCACATCATCATAAGAAGCACGACGAAGTCCTCTACCGGGCGACAGAAATGATAAAGCTTCAATGAGATTGGTTTTGCCTGACCCGTTTTCACCCGTCAGGACCACATGGCCGGGACCAAGCGGGAGCGTGAGTTCCGAATAGTTGCGGAAATCAGAAAGTTTAAGCCGCCGGACCGAGACACGATCCGGACGGCTTATATTGGGTTCAGAAATGCTCACGGTCGATTTTCAAGTCCTAGACGCGCATCGGCATCAGAACATAAAGCACATCTTCATCGCCCGTATCACGCACCAGCGTAGGAGAACCGGCGTCAGCCAGCATAAAGACTGCATCGGAACCGGAAAGCTGGCTTGTGATGTCGAGCAGATATTTCGAGTTGAAACCGATATCGATCGGATCAGCATCGTAATCGGCTGCCAATTCGTCGGTAGCGCTTCCCGAATCGGGATTATTAACCGTCAACGTCAACTGACCATCCGCAATCGAAAGCTTGACCGCGCGGCCGCGCTCGCTGGAAATCGTGGAAACACGATCAACGGAAGCCGCGAATTCCTGGCGACCAATGGTGAGCTTCTTATCGTTCCCCGAAGGAATCACGCGTTGATAATCCGGGAATGTGCCATCGATCAGTTTGGATGTCAGAACGACAGAACCAACCGTAAAGCGAATCTTCGCATCAGAGAGTTCAACCACAACGACCATATCGGGTACATCAACGAGCTTTTGCAATTCTGCAACAGTCTTGCGCGGGATAATGATGCCGGGCATGCCTTCGGTACCCGATGGCGCTTCAAGTTCAGCGCGCGCCAAACGGTGACCGTCCGTTGCAACGGCACGCAGCTTAAGTGCGCCGTCGCTTTCGATAGCGTGAACATAGATACCGTTGAGATAATAACGGGTTTCTTCCGTCGAAATCGCAAACTGCGTACGATCAATCATCCGCTTCAAAGCCTGTGCATCAATGCGGAAAGTATGTGTGAAAGAGCCGGAAGTCAGTTCGGGGAAATCGGACTGTGGCAGACACTGCAGACGGAATGACGACTTTCCCGAGACGACTGACATCGAGCCGCCATCCGGATTGGTCGACAGCATAACTTCTGCACCATCAGGAAGCTTGCGGACGATATCATATAGAAGATGCGCTGGAACTGTGGTGGCACCTGCCTGTTCAACCATGGCTGCAGTTGCTTCATTGACCTCAAGATCAAGGTCGGTGGCCTTCAGCGCAAGGCTTGCGCCCTCTGCCTGCAAAAGCACGTTCGACAGGATAGGAATCGTGTTGCGGCGTTCGACAACGCGATGGACGTGATTGAGGGATTTAAGAAGGTTCGATCGTTCCAGGGTTACACGCATATTGAAACGCACTCGCTCTCTAGGACTGGGCAACCGCGCAACGGGCAGACGCCCCTATCAATAAGGCGCCAGCAGCGCCCGAAGGTTTTCTAAAGTGGCAGGTTTTTGAGACCAAAAGCAAGCCCGTGCCACATCTCAAATCGACACGGCACAGGCTTTTTAACTCATTTTTCTCAATTAAGTGGCCTGATCGTTGATCAAACGCTTGAGGAGTTCCAGTTCCTGGGCGAGCTTGGCGTCGGCACCGACAAGATCTTCAATCTTGCGAACAGCGTGAAGAACCGTTGTGTGATCACGACCACCAAATCGACGGCCAATTTCGGGAAGAGAGCGCGGTGTCAGCATTTTAGCGAGGTACATCGCGACCTGACGTGGCTTAACGATGGTGCGCGTGCGACGGCTCGACAGCAAATCCTGCTTCGACACATTGTAATGACGAGCGACGATGCGCTGGATTTCCTCGATACGGATGCGCTTTGGCTCACCAACACGGGTCAAATGACCAAGCAGTTCGTCAACACGATCAATAGAAAGATTAGGCTCGAACGACTGACGGAAGAGAAGCTGGTTGAAAGCACCTTCCAGCTCGCGGCCGGATCCCGTTACTGTTCGTGCAACATGAGAAAGGATTTCCTCACTGATATTGAGGCTTGGATCTTCAACTTGTGCAGCAGTCAGACGACGACGCATCATCTCCACGCGCATTTCGTAATCAGGTGCTGCAACTTCCAGAGCAACACCACCCTGAAGGCGGGAACGCACACGAACATCCAGTGATTCGAGTTCTGATGGTGCACGATCAGCTGCGACAACGACTTGCTTGGCACTGTCGAGCAATGTGTTGAGCAAATGGCAGAACTCGTGTTGGATGGATTTGCCCTGTAAGAACTGCATGTCATCAATCACGAGAAGGTCGATATCGCGCAGCTGTTCCTTGAACGACAGAGCATTGTTGTCACGAATTGCGGTCGCAAAGCGCCACATGAAATATTCGGCAGTCAGATAAACGACACGCGCTTTTTCCTGCCGCTGCAATGCTGCTGCTGCAATTGCCTGAAGAAGGTGAGTCTTTCCAAGACCAACGGACGCGTGAATGAACAGCGGGTTGAAGCGAACCGCGCTGGTGCCGGCTTCTGCAATGGTACGGGCAGCAGCAAGCGCAACACGATTAGACGCACCATCAATGAAAGAATCAAAGGTATAACGCGGATCAAGAGGCGATCCCAATACTGAACCGGAAGCTGCAACAGATTCTGCAACAACTGCAGAACCTCGTTTTTCAACGCTTGGCTGACCAACCGGGAATGCCATTTTTTCACGTAATGTGAGGGCTGGCGACTTTGATTCAGTGACTTCGGCTACGTCAGCAGGCGTTGCCGTACGAACCACGCGGCTCATTCCGCGCACGACCACTTCAACTTTGAGAATCTGCGGATTCTCTTCCTGCCAAAGCTCGGTCAACAGGTCTGAGTAATGGTTGTTGATCCAAGACCGCAAGAACGCTGTTGGAACGGAAAGACGCACAACGCTCTTCGACAAATCGTCAAGCTTGAGACGACCAAACCAACTCGAATAGATCTCACTGCCTACACGAGCCTTGAGCTTTGCTGTCAGGCGTTCGAAAACGTCATCACCCGCCGTATTTTCAGCGTTAACCACCAAGCTGTTTTCTTTTCCAGTTGCAGAAGATCCATGGATACGGTTCGCATGCGCATCATCACCCATCGTTGCCGTCGACTTACCAGTCATCATTGCCATCGTCTCGCCTGCCTTCACATTCTTACGCGCCATTTTTGCAGCGCTTATCGTTTTTTCCTGCTTAAGATCGCCCGATCTCATGACCCGGTCGTCTCGCTGGTACTCACATTCCAAATTGACGCCTCAACAATGAGGGCCAAACACAAACTCAAAACACTCAGAGCTCCACAGTTAGTCCCGGACTGGCGCCTAGAAATTTACTAGAGCTACCTGTTACGACTCGCTCAATTCTTACTCCTAGCTGATTGCCCGGATCGGTTCTTGCGGCAACCATTCAATTGACGAGGATGTGCCTAAAACAGCATTCCAGTTAATGAATGGTAAGCAATGATCGAAAGAAGCAAACTTAATAGGAACAGGAACTTACACCCAGAATTTAGCAAGCGCGGACAAGTCTGCCCACGACCAAAACTATTTAATTTAACGCTAACTCCGGGATAAGTCCCACCCCTCTAGAGCCCTGACTTTAGCGAAGCCTTGCGGCAAAGGGCAAGCCTAGAATCTTTAGTTTTTTCTTCAATTAAGACTTGCAAGGCTAATGAGTGGGGGCAGGGAATCGGATGCTAAAGAAATAACACCTTTGGATTCAATGCGTTTCGATTGACGATTTTTTAGGTGGGCACGATATGTTCTCCGAGAAAATAATTTTTTAAAATTTGCTTGACTCAAAGACCCTTCCGAGTCCTTCCGGAAGGCTGTGGATAACTGTGGAAAATATTATGCAAGCTTTTGAAAAAAATAAGAAAAACTCGATCATCTGTTTGGAAAAAAGCAGATAATTTCACAATCACATGCAAAATTACTAAAAAATAATATGACTACAATAATGAGCAGCTTTCCTTAGAAAAAAAACCAAAAAGAAAACCCGGCTAACAATAAGCCGGGTCTTAAAAAATAAGTTTAACTTTAAACTATATTAGGCGTTCAAAGCCTTAACGCGTGCAGCAAGGCGCGAAACCTTGCGAGCAGCAGTATTCTTATGAACAACGCCCTTTGAAGCAGCGCGCATCAGTTCAGGCTCAGCAGCCTTGAAAGCAACCGTTGCTGCTTCCTTGTTCCCGCTCAGGAGCGCATCTTCAACTTTGCGGAGGAAGGTGCGAACGCGCGAACGACGCGACTTGTTGATTTCGGTGCGGGCAGCGATCTTGCGCACTGCCTTCTTGGCCGAAGGAGTATTGGCCATAAATGCCTCTCTTTTTCTGTCAGCAGCCCATTGGATTTAACCGTCGGGCACAAAACCTCTAGGGCAGCCATAATGCCTAGGGCCGCCGATCCGTGGCGGGCTTATAGATCAGCTTTGGCTTCGCGTCAACGAGGATTCTAACTTCTAAACCTGCCAAAAAGCCCAATATGCGGCCTTCCGGCTGATTTTTGAGCAGTTGAGACAGCTTGAGCGCCTGAATTGATCTCGCGTTCCTGCCTCCATCAGCGATTCTTGAAAGAAGGCGTACGCTTGTCGATAAATGCAGACATGCCTTCTTTCTGGTCTTCCGTTGCAAACAGCGAATGAAATAGGCGTCGCTCGAAACGCAGACCTTCATCCAGCGTCGTCTCGTAAGAGCGGTTAATCGATTCCTTGACCATCTGAACCGATGGCTGGGAAAAAGAAGCAATGCGCTCAGCAGCTTTCAAAGCTTCTTCAATCAATTCTTCCGGTGCAACGAGCCTTGAGACGAGGCCACAGCGTTCGGCCTCCTGCGCATCCATCATGCGGCCTGTCAGGCACATGTCCATAGCCTTCGACTTGCCAACAAAACGTGTGAGGCGCTGTGATCCGCCCATGCCAGGCATTACGCCGAGTGTGATTTCCGGCTGGCCGAATTTGGCATTGGTGGCTGCAATGATGAAATCGCACATCATGGCAAGTTCACAGCCACCACCCAGCGCATAGCCAGAAACGGCTGCGATAATCGGCTTACGCGTGCGATCCACTTTGCGCCAGTCTGCAAACATGTCCTGCAAATAGGCATCGACGAAATTGATCGGCTGCATTTCCTTAATGTCGGCACCAGCCGCAAAGGCTTTTTCCGAGCCCGTCAGAACGATCGCACCGATTCTGGCATCCGTATCAAAAGTGGCTAGAGCTTCAGTCAGTTCTTTCAGCACAGTGCTGTTTAATGCATTGAGCGCCTGCGGTCTGTTGAGACGAATGAGACCCACACCACCGCGCGTCTCCACAACGATCGTTTCATAAGCCATGATAAAGCCTCTCCTCCTTGATCGGTTCATATTGGCGGCCAAGTTGAACCGCCCGATTCACTTTGGCAAGGCCAACTCAGAGTCAACCTTGGCAAGCAGCGCAGAAAAAGGTCGACCGACCTGCCTGAACGGCGCGTTCCACAACACCGGTACAGCCCGGCGTACGGCAAGGCTGTGCTTCTCGACCATAGACGGAGAATGAATGCTGGAAGTAGCCCAGTGCGCCATCAGCCTGAATGTAATCCTTAAGACTGGAGCCGCCAGCTGCAATCGCCTCGGCAATCACTGTGCGAATATCCTCAGCCAGCCGATCAAGGAGTTTCCCATCCTGAGCAATTGAACCTGCGGCACGCATTGGCGAGAGACGTGAGCGCCATAGAGCCTCACAGACATATATATTGCCAAGCCCCGCGATCAGGCGTTGATCAAGAAGAGCTGCTTTCAACGGCGTCTTGCGACCTTCGAAGAGTGTGCCCAGCAATTCACCTGAAAGGCGATTGCCTGTGGGTTCGACACCCAGACCTTTCAGAAAGGGGTGTTCATCCAAAGTACCTTTCTCCGCAAAGAGCATGAACCCAAACCGCCGTGGGTCATTATAAATGACGCGTGCAGTTGATCCATTGCCCCTTAAGAGATGGAAAACAACATGGTCATGTTTGCTGATTTTGGATCGCTCGTGATGAAAGCCGCCCGGCATTCCTTCCGCATCGTCCGCTTCAATCCGAAATGAACCGGACATGCCAAGATGGCTGATGATCGACAACCCATCATCGAGATGCATCGTGAGATATTTTGCGCGCCGTCCGAGAGCGTCTATGTTTCGCCCGGACAATCGCTCGACAAATTGATCAGGAAAAGGGAAACGGAGGTCGGGCCTGTTCTGCTCAATCTTCTCGATTTTCGAGCCTTCCATGAAAGGTTGCAAACCACGGCGAACCGTTTCGACCTCAGGCAATTCTGGCATTTTTCATCTTTCGAGCGGGAAAAAGAACGGGCTGTTAAAGACCATATAATGCTGCTCGGCTGCATTTGCCATCCGTTAACCCAAACCACATTGAAGTCAGACCCCATCTATATTTACGTTTTATTTTCCTTGTTTCTTAAACTCATCACAATTGACAGGCACTAAAAGGAACCCCAACGAGACTTGATTTCAGGGTAAGTAACATGCCGACGTTGATGACGCGTTTTATCAAAAACAGATCGGGTGCAGCGATGATCGAATGCACACTCATCGGTGCGCTTGCCGTTATCGCAGTTATCAGCGGCATGGCACTTTTTGCCGGAAAGCCCGCTTCCGCTTTTGATTATAAAGCCTCACAGATCCAGATGACTGAACGAAATTAAGTTGCATCGCTTTCATGGAGATTTGAATAGCCACCCTGTTCACGCCGGGTGGCTATTTGTTTATTGATTATGCCGTTTAATAATCGCTGAGGACTATCATGACCGTAGAAATCATCACTGCGCAATCAGCCAAAAGCCGCCCCATCTGGTTCATTGGAAAGAATGGAGTCGATCAGGCGGGACTTACACCGGATGCGGCAGTCTGGGCCAAGGCCCATGATTTTAACGGTGAGGCCGGGCGCATTCTCGTACTTCCCGGTAAAGACGGCACGATAGCCGGTGCGCTGTTTGGCACAGGTGATATCGATCAGGGCGGACAATCGCAACTGCTTGCAGGAAAACTGGCGCGTGGATTGCCGGAAGGCGACTGGCATATCGAGAGCAAGCCCGACCATGCAGAACTGGTGACCCTTGCCTTCCTGATGGGTGGTTACAATTTTACGCGTTACCGCAAGGTCAGCGATAAGACCATCCGTCTGGCTGTGCCGGAAGGTGTAAATGCCGCTGAAACGCAATCGATTGCCAACGCCGTAACGCTTGCACGCGATCTTATCAACACACCGACCAACGACATGGGACCAGACGCGCTCGAACAGGCAACGCGCGATCTTGCTTCCAAGAATGGCGCGAAGGTCAGCACGATTGAAGGCGATGCCTTGCTTCAACAGAATTTCCCTATGATCCATGCCGTTGGTCGCGCAGGCAGCATTGCGCCACGCCTCATTGATCTCACATGGGGCAGAGACAGCGACCCCAAAATCACGCTGGTCGGCAAAGGCGTATGCTTTGATACCGGCGGTCTCGACATCAAGCCTGCCAGCGGCATGTTGTTGATGAAGAAGGATATGGGCGGCGCTGCCAATGTGCTGGGCCTTGCCTCCATCATCATGGATGCAAAATTGCCAGTGCGATTGCGGGTGCTGATTCCGGCTGTTGAAAATTCGATTGCAGGCAATGCATTCCGCCCCAGTGATGTGCTGCAAAGCCGCAAGGGGTTAACGGTCGAAATCGGTAATACCGATGCGGAAGGCCGTCTGGTTCTGGCCGATGCTCTGGCACTGGCGGATGAGGAAGAGCCGGAACTGATCATAGATATGGCAACGCTCACAGGGGCTGCACGCGTTGCACTCGGTCCCGATTTGCCGCCTTTCTACACGAATGACGATGCGCTCGCCGCGATCATTGCTGAAAAAGCCGACGAGACAGCTGACCCGCTTTGGCGCATGCCGCTCTGGCAACCCTATGCGCAAAAACTCTCGTCACGGGTGGCTGACATTAACAATGTCACGACTGACGGTTTTGCCGGTTCTGTGACGGCTGCTCTGTTCCTGAGCCGTTTTGTCGAAAAAGCAAAGGCTTGGGGGCATTTCGATATTTTTGGCTGGGTGCCGGTTGAAAAGCCCGCCTCACCCGTTGGTGGCGAGGCACAGGCCATTCGTGCGGTTTATGCACTCCTCAAGCAGAAATATCCTGCAAAATGAATTAACTTGCCAGTAAAGAAAAAGCGGCGTTAAATGATACGGAACCGAAACGATATTAAGCGTTGCGTCATCCATGCCCGTTGAACTCAAGCCTTTGCAGGCACTGACATTGCTGAAAACGCTTTCACTGGCACAGGTGCAGGATGAAATGCCTGACCTGACCACGCGACAAGCCGCTATCCTTCTGACAATTTATCTGGAAACACCCCCGCATACCGTGCGGGGGCTTGCGGCCAAACTGAATGTCACCAAGCCGGTGATTACACGTGCGCTCGACACGATGGGAACGCTCGATCTTCTATCCCGCCATCGTGATGAAAATGATCGCAGAAATGTGCTAGTGAAGAGAACGGTCACTGGCGCACTTTATGTCGAAAGACTAGGCGATCTTGTGATCGCCAATGCCCGGGAGTTACCATTGTGAGCATGCTTGATCGTCGTTTGAACGCCTACCGTCCCGATCTTGCCGATGAACGGCTGAATGGTCAGGTGGAAGCAAGTCGCTTTACTGCTGGTACGCTGATGCAGGTTTCCGATTCGGTTGTCGACCTGCGCTCAGAACCCCGCCCTGACAGCGGGCCACAGACTCAGATCATCTTTGGTGATCTGGTGCGTGTTTTCGAAGAACAGGAAGGCTGGTGCTGGGTGCAGGCTGAGCGCGACGGTTATACCGGCTATGTCTCAGCAGCTTCATTGGAAAAGCCAGCGCGCGAAACAACCCATATGGTGATTGTGCCACGCACATTCGTCTATTCCGGCAATGATCTTCGCTTTCCTTACACAAAAGCATTGTCACTCGGCTCCCGCGTCCGAATCGCAGGGTATTCCGAGAAGCGAGGAACCGAATACGCACTGCTTGAGAGCGGCGAATCACTGATTGCAAAACATCTTGCGCCTTTGAACGAGCACGCTGCGGATTATGTCGCAGTCGCCGAAACACTGATGCACACACCTTATCTCTGGGGGGGGGCATCGGGCTTTGGTATTGATTGCTCTGGTCTGGTTCAGCTTTCAATGTGGGTTACTGGCCGCACAGTCCTGCGCGATTCCGACATGCAAGAGAATTCGCTTGGTGAGATCATCGAGCCGGATGCGAGCTATTCCAATCTAAAGCGTGGCGATCTCGTCTTTTGGAAAGGCCATGTGGCAATCTGTGCTGCGCCCGACATGCTGATTCACGCCAGCGGTCACACAATGACGGTAACGCTTGAGCCGTTAAAGGAAGCGATAAAACGCATCGCCTATCTTTACGACCTGCCAACGCGCATCAGAAGGCCATAAGCGTGAGACGATGAAGAGAAGAGGGACATTATGGATTGCAGGGCTGGTACTTGGCCTCAGCGCCTCTTTCCCTTCTGCCGTCTCTTTTGAGAGAGTAGCCCGCATGACTATCACGGCTTCGCCCGCAAGCTTTGCCAGCGTCAACGGCATTGAGATGTACTATCGCGTTGTCGGCAAGGGACCGCCGATCCTGCTCATTCATGGAGGTCTGTCCGACCAGCATGTCTGGGATGCGCAACTGCCGATTCTGGCGCGCGATCATATGGTAATTGTCGCGGACAGTCGTGGTCAGGGCCGCTCGACACGAACGACGGAGCCAATCACCTATGAGCTGATGGCCGATGATTATGTAGCGCTACTTGATTATCTGCATGTTAGCAAAGTTGATCTTGTTGGCTGGAGCGATGGCGGCATTATCGGCATTGATATCGCCATCCGCTATCCTGAGCGCCTGAAAAGCCTGTTTGCGCAGGCAGCCAATGTCACTCCGGAAGGTTCCACGGGTTATGCGCTGGCGCGCGCCGAAGGAAAGCCGATCCCCGAACTGCGCCACTACAGCAGCATTGATAGGGAAATTCATGCACTTTGGGCGAATGAGCCGAATTATACTGCAGAAGATTTATCAAAAATCGCCGTGCGGACAGCAATCGTGATCGGGGACCGGGATACGGCAATAACGCAAGAGCACACTGAATTTATTGCGGATCATATCCCCGGAGCGCAGCTGATCATACTGCCTGATTCCGGGCACGGTGTTCCAGCTGAAAACCCGCGCCTTTATGCAAGAACGGTTCTGAAATTTCTTGCGGGTAACAGGCTGGACGCGCCGCTCACCGCCAGCAAGTAACTAGATTCTGTTCGGCAACACACGATCCGGTGGACGATGTCCGTCGACAAAGGCCCTGATATTGATGATGACCTTGTCGCCCATATCCACGCGGCCTTCAATTGTTGCCGATCCCATATGCGGCAGCAGCACGACTTTACCTTTTTCAGCAAGCGACAGCAGGCGCGGATTGGCTGCTGGCTCGTGCTCGAACACATCAAGCCCGGCCCCGGCAATCTTGCCCTGCTCGATCAGTTCGACCAGCGCATTTTCATCGATAATCTGACCGCGGGCCGTGTTCACGAGATAGGCAGTTGGCTGCATCAATGCAATGCGTCGGGCAGAAAGCAGGTGAAAGGTTGCGGGCGTCGACGGACAATTGACAGAAATTATATCCATGCGAGCCAGCATCTGATCGAGGCTGTCCCAATAAGTCGCTTCAAGCTCTTCCTCAAGCTGCGCGTTGACGCGCTTGCGATTGTGATAATGGATTGAAAGCCCGAAAGCCCTGGCACGGCGGGCAACGGCTGTGCCGATTCGACCCATACCGACAATACCCAGACGCTTGCCCCAGATGCGTCGTCCAAGCATCCATGTCGGCGACCAACCCGGCCATTGGCCATCACGCTCGTTAAGGACATTTGCGCCTTCGACCAAACGACGCGGCACCATCAAAAGCAGTGCCAGCGTCATGTCGGCCGTGTCTTCTGTCAGTACATTGGGCGTGTTGGTGACAGTGATGCCGCGCTTTGCAGCAGCAGCTACATCAATATTATCGACACCATTGCCGAAGTTTGCGATCAGTTTGAGATTGGGGCCAGCCTGCTCAATGGCTGCAGCATCGATCACATCGGTGATGCAAGGCACCAGAACATCGGCTTCTTTCATCGCAGCGATAATTTCCGGCTGCGACATGCGATGGTCGTCAATATTCAGACGTGCGTCGAACAATTCCCGCATTCGGGTTTCCACCGGATCAGGCAGTTTGCGGGTCAATACCACTAGCGGTTTTTTCTTGTTCGACATCTCCACCCCTTTTTCTTGAGCAGTGCCACCTGTGCAGGTCCATAAATTTCACAGGAAACCTGGCTTGCCGATTCTCACGTTGAGACCTCCTTAACCAAGAAGGTGCAATATGAGATATTGCTCCGGCTGCTCATCTCTAGCAAGGCGGCGCAGCAAAGACAAAGAAAAACAGAATCGCGAAAGCTGCCCCTGCGTCTCCGACGCTTCTCCACAAACCTGTGAGAAGACAAGCTTTTGCCTGACTTGTTTGAGAAGCAGAAGCGGAAAAACCGCACAGTTTTATTTTTGCAGTTTCTGACGAAAATCTCCCCATTCGTTGGAACTGCCATGAAGTGACAGGACAGCGAGAGGTCAGAATTGTACCGAGTACTTTCGCAACGCTTTTTTATGGCAGCGCTTGGCAGTATGGCTTTGGTGTTAATTATTGCGCCGATGCTAGCGCATACTCATGCTGCAATGGCCCAAACCTCAGCAGGCACAACGTTTGGGGCAAGCGGCTTGCCAGTCCCCCGTTTTGTCAGCTTGAAGCCGGCACGCGTCAATCTGCGCGTGGGCCCGGGACGCGATTATGCCGTTTCATGGCTGTTCATGAAATCCGGACTGCCTGTCGAAATTATTCAGGAATACGATAACTGGCGCCGAATCCGCGATGCCGACGGCACGGAAGGCTGGGTCTATCAGTCTCTCCTGTCGGGCAAACGCACAGCAATTACGGCCCCATGGCTCAAGAATGATCAGGATGCGATGATCACCATGCGCCGCGATCCGAGTGAAACCTCGGGCTTGTCGGCGGAAGTCGAACCGAATGTTGTCGGCACCGTTCGCGAATGCAATGGCCAGTGGTGTCGAATGGATATTCAGGGTATACGCGGCTGGATCAGACAGTCTGACCTTTGGGGCGTTTATCCGGATGAAGTATTCGACTGATCTGGCACTGCGTCCGTCTTGACGTCGCATCATTCATGAGGCTAGCTCTTACGGAACAGAATCAAGAAGGAGTTTTATGCGCAGAAGTTCATCGTCGCCATTTTAACGGATTTGGACCCCGCCCAATTGGTGGGATTTTTGTGCATAATTAAACTCTGGAATAATCATGAAAAACATGACGCTTATGATCCGCACCTATCAGGCCGCGGACAAACAAATCTTGTCCTCCATTTGGTATCGCGCCTCTCTGGAAGCACATGGGTTTCTAGGAGAAGACCTGCTACGCAATCAGCAAAAGCTTATTGAAGACGTCTATCTGGAAAAGGCAGAGACCTGGGTTGCCGTTCTAAATGGTGAGCATGTTGGCTTTATCGGCCTGCTGGATTGCTTCATTGGTGGCCTTTTCGTTGACCCTTCCGTGCAAGGATACGGCATAGGCCACCGCTTGCTCGACCATGCTCTGACACTGAAAGGCGAACTCTCTCTCGAAGTTTACGCCGACAATAAACGAGCCTGTCGTTTCTATCAGCGGCTCGGCTTTCAGGAAATCAGTCGTCGCGGGGAAGACGATAACGGGCTTCCATTCACCAATATCTGGATGCGGCGAAAGGCTTAAAACTCGGAGCCCAAACACCGTTTCATGTTTTCTTGGACGGGCTTTGACGAAAAGCGGGGCGATTGCTCGCCCCGCTTCAAAATCAGTATTCGATCTGGCCTGTCACCAAGCCGGAATGACCGAGCCTTTGAAGGTTTCAGCAATAAACTGCTTCACTTCCGGGCTGTGATAGCTGCTGACCAGCGTCTTCACCCATTCCGCATTCTTGTCGGCAGTGCGGACGACCAGCACATTGACATAAGGAGCTTTTTCACCCTCACGGATAAGTGCGTCACCGGCCGGATTAAGACCTGCTTCCAATGCATAATTCGTATTGATGACGGCTGCTTCCACATCTTCGAGTGAACGTGGCAGTTGCGCTGCATCCAGTTCCACGAACTTCAGATTCTTCGGGTTTTCCGTCACATCTATTGACGTGACTTTCAGCCCCTTCGAAGAATCAAGCTTGATCAGGCCGTTATCTGCAAGCACCAGAAGGGCACGGCCGCCATTGGTTGGATCGTTCGGGATAGCGATAGTCGCGCCGTCAACCAGCTCCGATATATTCTTCAGCTTCTTAGAATATACTCCCATCGGGAAGTTGACTGTCTGTGCAACAGTTTCAATCGGAAATCCGCGATCTGCGACCTGATTGTCAAGGTAAGGCTGATGCTGGAAAGAGTTTGCTTCAAGCGACTTATCGGCAAGAGCCATGTTCGGAATCACATAATCAGAAAATTCCTGAATATCGATTTCGATACCCTTTGTCGCGGCGACTTCCTTGACCTTTTCCATGATCTGCGCGTGCGGTCCAGGTGTCACGCCAATGCGGATCTTTTCAGCAAAAGCGCTTCCAGTCGAATAAAGGGCGAATGCAACGGCTGCTATGATCAACTTACGCATGAACGTATCCAGTCAAATGGTTATCGACGCATTTATGCTCGGTTGGGAGGTCCGCGATAAATGCACCTATGAAAGGTAATGGTTCGGGTGAACCATTTTAGAGATCAATGCGCAACAAAAAAGCAGCCTGAAAAGGCTGCCTTTATAGAAAACCATACCACAACGCTTAACGCGTTTTGCGTCGGAGGCGGACGATAATATCTACATTGACGATTTCCATACCCTCCGGTGCTTCCGGCATATTGGAAACCGTTGGCTGGCCACGCTCACCATGCGGAATATCGAAAACCACATTCTCGCCCTCGAGGAAGAAATGCTGGTGATCGGAAATATTGGTGTCAAAATAGGTTTTCGAGCCTTCGACGGCGATGATCCGCAGCATACCGGCTTCGGTAAACTGATGTAGTGTGTTATAGACCGTCGCAAGCGATACCGGCACATTCGCTAAAACTGCTTCTTCATGAAGGTCTTCAGCGGAAAGGTGGCGATCCCCCTGTGCATAGATCAGACTGGCAAGCGAAACACGCTGGCGCGTCGGGCGCAAACCCGCGCTGCGAAGACGCTCTTCCATTGAAACCATCGAGTGGTTGGCATGATAATTCTGCATTTTCACCCTTTGATCCGTCACGATCCCGTAGCAATTTTGTCAAAGATTAAACGGGCTGTTGCCCATTGCATACTGTCATTGATATATGCCGTTGCGAATTAAGTATCAATAGGCATGGTAATACCGGCTTTTTTGGGAAAACCCGGCACACTATTTTACTGTCGGAGGCACTCTATGCTAGAGGTGTCCCCGAAAATCGACAACCCGACTGCTTCAAACATAAAGCCGTCACATCAGAATGATCCTCAAGGGAGGCGTAATGGCAGAACAGAAATCGAGCTACGGGTATGAAGAGCTCCTCAGCTGCGCACGCGGTGAGTTGTTCGGCCCCGGCAATGCACAGCTCCCCCTGCCGCCAATGCTGATGGTGCACCGCATCACCGAGATTTCCGAAACTGGCGGAGAGTTCGACAAGGGCTATATCCGTGCAGAATATGACGTAAGCCCAGACGACTGGTATTTCCCATGCCATTTTCAGGGCAACCCGATCATGCCTGGCTGCCTTGGCCTTGATGGCATGTGGCAGTTGACAGGTTTCTTCCTCGGCTGGCTCGGTGAGCCTGGTCGCGGTATGGCGCTGTCGACTGGTGAAGTGAAGTTTAAAGGCATGGTTCGCCCGCACACCAAGCTTCTGCAATATGGTATCGACTTCAAGCGTGTTATGCGCGGTCGTCTCGTTCTTGGCACGGCTGATGGCTGGCTCAAGGCTGATGGCGAGACCATCTACAAAGCAAGTGATCTGCGCGTCGGACTGTCCAAAGACGGTGATAGCGCCTAATTCATCATCATTCACGGGTGCGGAAGCAGAAAATCACGAGTTTTCATACCGCCGCGCTCAAAACATGCGAAGATCGCACCTATGTAACCGGGAACAAGGGTCAGCTCACACGGGTTGATCACACGGAACAGGTGTAAAGGAGAACGCGATGCGGCGTGTGGTCGTAACGGGTATGGGGATTGTATCCTCGATTGGAAATAACGTGCAAGAGGTCACAACCTCTCTGCGTGAAGCCAAATCCGGCATTTCCCGTGCTGAAGAATACGGCGAACTCGGTTTCCGTTGTCAGGTGCACGGCATTCCAAAGATTGATGTCGAGGCGCTGGTCGACCGCCGCGCAATGCGTTTTCATGGCCGCGGTACGGCATGGAATCACATCGCCATGGATCAGGCCATTGCCGATGCAGGTCTTTCGGAAGAGGAGGTCTCCAACGATCGAACCGGCATCATCATGGGTTCTGGTGGTCCTTCGACACGCACAATCGTTGATTCTGCTGACATCACCCGCGAAAAAGGTCCAAAGCGCGTCGGCCCGTTTGCCGTGCCAAAAGCCATGAGCTCGACCGCATCGGCAACGCTCGCGACCTTCTTCAAGATCAAGGGCGTCAATTATTCGATCTCTTCGGCTTGTGCGACGTCGAACCATTGTATCGGCAATGCCTATGAAATGATCCAGTATGGCAAACAGGACCGCGTTTTTGCGGGTGGCTGTGAAGACCTCGACTGGACACTTTCGGTGCTGTTCGACGCTATGGGTGCTATGTCGTGCAAGTATAACGACACGCCGGAAAAAGCCTCGCGCGCTTATGACAAGAACCGCGATGGTTTTGTTATTGCTGGAGGCGCAGGCGTTCTCGTACTCGAAGACCTCGAAACAGCGCTCGCACGCGGTGCAAAGATTTACGGCGAAATCGTCGGCTATGGCGCAACCTCCGACGGCTACGACATGGTTGCTCCTTCGGGCGAAGGTGCGATCCGCTGCATGAAGATGGCGCTTTCGACGGTCACGTCAAAGATCGACTACATCAATCCGCATGCGACTTCGACACCGGCAGGTGACGCACCGGAAATCGAAGCGATTCGTCAGGTGTTTGGCTCAGGCGATGCCTGCCCGCCAATCGCAGCAACCAAGTCGCTGACCGGCCACTCGCTCGGTGCTACCGGCGTTCAGGAAGCAATCTACTCGCTTTTGATGATGGAAAATAACTTCATCTGTGAAAGCGCTCACATCGAAGAACTGGATCCTGCCTTCGCGGACATGCCTATCGTTCGCAAGCGCATCGACAATGCTCAGCTCAATACAGTGCTTTCCAATTCCTTTGGATTTGGCGGTACCAATGCAACGCTGGTTTTCCAGCGCTATAAGGGCTGACGGAGAGGGACAATATGCAAGGTTTGATGCAAGGCAAACGCGGCCTCATTATGGGGGTCGCGAATAACCACTCACTCGCATGGGGAATTTCTAAGCAACTCGCCGCACAGGGCGCCGAACTGGCATTCACCTATCAGGGTGACGCACTCGGCAAACGCGTGAAGCCTTTGGCCGAACAGGTTGGGTCGGATCTGGTGCTGCCTTGCGATGTAGAAGACATTGCTTCGGTTGATGCCGTTTTCGCCGAAATCGAGAAAAAATGGGGAAAGCTCGATTTCATCGTTCACGCCATTGGCTTCTCAGACAAAACCGAGCTGAAGGGACGTTACGCAGACGTCACCACGCGCGATAATTTCAGCCGCACCATGGTGATCTCTGCCTATTCCTTCACCGAAATGGCACAGCGCGCAGAAAAGCTCATGAAGGACGGCGGCTCGATCCTGACGCTGACCTATGGCGGCTCGACACGCACGATTCCGAACTACAACGTCATGGGCGTTGCGAAAGCAGCGCTTGAAGCAATGGTTCGTTATCTCGCCGCCGATTACGGTCCGCAGGGCATCCGCGTTAATGCGATTTCGGCTGGTCCGGTTCGCACGCTGGCTGGTGCCGGCATTGGCGATGCACGCGCGATTTTCAGCTATCAGCGCCGTAATTCGCCGCTTCGTCGCACCGTAGACATTGACGATGTTGGCAAATCGGCTGTTTATCTGCTGTCTGATCTTTCGAGCGGTGTTACCGGCGAAATCCATTATGTGGATTCAGGCTATAACATCGTTTCGATGCCAACACTTGAAGAACTGAAAAGTTCGGACGCTGAACGCGGCGAATAAGTCGTTTGTTATCTTTTAATTTGTTTAATGGCGGCTCCTAGAGCCGCCATTTTACGTATGGCAACTGCGATCCGCCTTTATATCTTTCGTAGCGCCACTTCTTCGATCAGATGATCGCTGCCTTTGCGCAGAATGATGTCAGCGCGCGGGCGCGTGGGCAGAATATTCTCACGCAGGTTCTTCATATTGATATTGTTCCAGAGGCCTTCGCCGATGGAACGCGCGGCTTCTTCTGAAAGCTGCGAATAGCGGTGGAAGAATGACTGCGGATTGACGAAAGCAGTCTCACGCAAACGCATGAAGCGGTCGATATACCATTTGTGGATCAGCTCCGATTCCGCATCGATATAGATCGAAAAGTCGAAGAAGTCGGACACGAAGGGCACCATCTTGCCGTCTTCCGGCAGATCGCGGACCTGGAGTACGTTTATGCCTTCAAAGATCAGAATGTCGGGCTTGTCGACAATCTGATATTCGCCAGGTAGCACGTCATAGCTTAAGTGCGAATAGAGCGGCGCGCGCACATGGCTCATGCCGGCCTTAATCGCTGAAAGGAAACGCAGAACCGCGCCCACATCATAGCTTTCCGGAAAGCCCTTGCGCTCCATCAAATTCTGCTCACGCAGAACCGCGTTGGGGTAGAGGAAGCCGTCCGTCGTCACCAGATCGACTTTGGGGCTGGAAGGCCAGCGGGCGAGCAGTTCTTTCAGAATACGCGCGGTCGTGGATTTGCCAACCGCAACCGAGCCTGCGATGCCAATGATGAAAGGCGTCTTGAAACGCTCTTCCATATTGAGAAATTGCTGGCGCTGGCGGAACAGAAGCTGGCTTGCTTCCACATGCGCATAGAGCAGGCGGGACAGCGACAGATAAATGCGCCGCACCTCGTCAAGATCAATCGGATCGCCCAGCGAGCGCAGCCGTTTGACTTCTTCATAGGTGAGGGTGAGGGGCGTGTCGGCGCGAAAGCCTGCCCATTCCTCGGCCGAAAAGAAACGGTAAGGCGAGTAACGCGACGGCGTTAGCTGGTCCACTTTTTCCCACATATTGTCGCTGCTCTCCCTCAACGCCAATTCTAACACTTCCTGTTTGATCTGCATTTACGCTTTCGGACGACCAGCCTTCTCCTCAAGGCCAGTCTGTGCTGTACGGCGCTGCAATTCTGTAAAAACCTCATTGAGTGGCACATCTGCAATCTTGAGCACCACCAGCAAATGGTAAAGTAGGTCAGCACTTTCCGTGACCACTTCAGCGCGGTCGCCATTCACTGCTGCAATGATCGTTTCCACGGCTTCTTCACCAAGCTTTTTCGCGGCGCGTGTCTGCCCCTTGGCAACGAGGCTAGCCGTATAGGACGATCCATCCGTCGAATTTGCACGCTCTGCGACGATGCGTTCAAGGTCGGAAAGTGTAAATTCAGTCATCGGATTTCCTTCAGATTTTTGCGCATGTCGTTATCGGAAAACCGGTTCCCACTTTTCCGCGACAAGCTGTATTCTCAACGGACTGGGTCGAGCCGCATCGGAATGCCAGCCTCGGCCATGTAGCGCTTGGCTTCGCCAATCGTATAGGTGCCGAAGTGGAAGATCGACGCCGCAAGAACTGCCGTTGCATGACCTTCACGTATACCGTCGACCATGTGGTCGAGATTGCCAACACCGCCCGAAGCGATCACCGGAACGCGTATGCTGTCCGCGACAGCCCGCGTCAGCGCCACATCGTAACCCGCCTTGGTTCCATCCCGATCCATCGAGGTCAGCAGGATTTCGCCGGCACCAAGGCTCACCACCTTTTGCGCAAATTCCACCGCATCAATGCCAGTCGTCTGGCGTCCACCATGGGTAAAGATTTCCCAGCGGTCGCTCTCACCAGCACCCGAAACCTTCTTGGCGTCGATGGCCACAACGATGCACTGATCGCCAAACTTGTCAGCGGCTTCCGCAACAAATTCCGGGTTCTTGACCGCAGCCGTGTTGATCGAAACCTTGTCAGCCCCGGCAAGCAACAGCTTGCGAATATCAGAAACCTGGCGAACGCCACCGCCAACAGTCAGCGGCATGAAGCACTGTTCCGCTGTACGGGCGATGACATCGAAAATTGTCTCACGATTGTCCGAAGACGCCGTGATATCGAGGAGGCACAGTTCGTCAGCACCGGCGGCATCATAGGCGCGGGCCGCTTCCACCGGATCACCGGCATCGATCAGATCGACAAAGTTCACACCCTTCACGACGCGGCCGTCTTTAACGTCCAAACAAGGAATTACGCGTGCTTTCAAGGTCATGCCGAAGTCCTCAAGAGAGCCAATGCTTCTGCCGGATCGATGCGGCCATCATAAAGCGCGCGACCGGAAATCGCGCCTTCAAGCTTCCGGGCATCAGGTGCAGAAAGACGTTTGATGTCATCCATCGAGGCGAGGCCGCCCGATGCGATCACCGGAATGGAAATGCTGTCAGCGAGACCGAGCGTCGAATCCCAGTTGATACCTGCCAGCACGCCGTCACGGTCGATATCCGTATAGATAATGGCTGCAACACCAGCACCTTCAAATTTTTTCGCGAGTTCCACCACGCCAAGCTCGGAGGCCTCGGCCCAACCTTCGACAGCGACATAGCCGCCCTTGGCATCAATGCCGACTGCAACCTGACCCGGAAACTCCTTACAGGCTTCGATCACCAGCGCCGGATCGCGTACGGCAACCGTACCGAGAATGACGCGGCGCAGCCCCTTGGAAAGCCAGCTTTCGATATGGGCGAGGGTGCGAATACCGCCGCCAAGCTGAACCGGATTTTTGGTCGCTTTGAGAATCGCTTCAACAGCCTTGCCGTTGACGCTTTCACCAGCGAAGGCACCGTTGAGATCGACCACATGCAGCCATTCAAAGCCCTGATCCTCAAAAGCTTTAGCCTGTGCTGCGGGGTCTTCATTGTAAACGGTCGCCTGATCCATGTCGCCAAGCTTCAGGCGCACGCATTGACCGTCTTTCAAATCGATGGCGGGAAAAAGGATCATATCTTCAAGGCTTCCATTTCAGGAAATTGGCAATAAGCGAGAGACCGAGCAACTGGCTCTTCTCAGGATGGAACTGCGTGCCGATCATATTGTCGCGGCCCACCATTGCGGTCACATCGCCGCCATAATCGGTGACGGCCAGCACCTCGGCTTTGTTCTTCGCGTCGAACATATAGGAGTGCACGAAATAAGCATGCAAACCGTTCTCGCCGGTGGCGATGCCGTCGAACACCGGATGCGAATGTTTCACGTGAATCCTGTTCCAGCCAATCTGCGGAATCTTGAGCGTTGGATCGGACGGCGTCATTTCACGCACATCTCCAGCGATCCAGCCAAGACCTTCGCTCACTTCTTTTTCAAGTCCGCGTTCGGACATCAATTGCATGCCGACGCAGATACCAAGGAAAGGATGTGCCTTTTTCAGAACCACATCTTCCAGTGCTTCCACCATGCCGGAAACAGCATGGAGGCCACGACGGCAATCGGCATAAGCACCGACACCCGGCAGCACGATGCGATCGGCACTCGCCACGCGATCGGCATCCGCCGTCAGTTCGATTTCAGCTTTCACACCGCTCTCATGGGCGGCGCGCTCAAAGGCCTTGGTGGCCGAGCGAAGATTGCCGGAACCATAGTCAATAATTGCAACACGCATTTTCAGTTTTCTCCGCGATGACCGACAAATCCGATCGTCGAGCCAAATGAGGAATAAGTGGGGCGAGGGGTTTGTCCAGCCCAGTCGGGTGCAGGCTTTGCCGTCTGAACTGCCGCTTCATCACCACCGTAGAAGTAGCGAATCTCGGCTTCTTCCAGATCAGCCGCATCGATGGCGGCTTTCTCGACATAGCCCTGCCGCTTAAGCTTCGCGATTTTCCAGTTTGGGCCTTCCAGTGCCACAAAGAGCGAAAACAGCAAGGTGATCACGGGAACCGCATTGGAGATGCCGAGCATAGCGCCGGCAAATCCAAGCAGGATCGTTATGCCCAAAATAGCAAAAGCCTCAAACCACAGTCGCTGCAACAACAGCCAGACAACCGGAAGGATCAGTGCCAAAGTGTAGAATCCGTCGCGCACAAACACAGAGTTTTCAGCGCCGTCAGCGCCTTCTTTCTCCAGAACGACGAATTGTGCCATTGGCTTATCCCTTCAGCGACCCCTTGGTCGAAGGAATTGCATCCTTCTGACGCGGATCGGTTTCCAGTGCCGTGCGCAGAACTCTTGCCACAGCCTTGAAGATCGATTCTGCAATATGGTGATTGTTGGCGCCATAGTGATTGTTGATATGCAGCGTAATACCTGCATTCATCGCAAAAGCCTGGAAGAACTCGCGCACCAGTTCGGTATCGAAGGTGCCGATCTTGGCCGTCGTGAAATTCACATTCCAGACCAGAAACGCACGGCCCGAAACATCGACCGCCGCACCCGTCAGCGTGTCATCCATGGCAAGATCCATCGAAGCATAACGCACGATGCCACGACGCTCACCAAGCGCTTTTGCCACAGCCTGACCCAGCGCAATGCCAGTATCTTCCACCGTATGGTGATCGTCGATGTGCAGATCGCCTTTGGCCATCACGCGCATGTCGATGAGCGAATGTCGGGAAAGCTGCTCCAGCATATGATCGAAGAAGCCGACACCTGTTGTGATGTCAAACTTGCCGTTGCCGTCCAGATCCACAGAAACAGCGATGCTTGTTTCTTTTGTTGAACGTTCGATACTTGCTTTGCGGGCGCTTTCAGCCGTCATAGCATTTCCTCTGTTGAAATCTTTTCGCGTTCTAGAACAGCTGACCGCTTTTGCCAATGCTTTTAGGACAGCTCGCAAGATTCTGAATTTTATTCACGCGCATTTTATCCAAAACCGTTTCACACTTTTTGGAATGCGGCTTTCCCAGCAGCGCATTTTATCCAAAAACCGTTTCACACTTTTTGGAATGCGCTGTTAGCCATTTGCATTTTGCCAGACGGTTCTTAAATATTCACAACGAAACCCGATTCAGTTAGCTCTTTCGCGAACGGAATGAGGCTTCGGCCATATCAGGGGTTTGTGCGTTTGCCAGATGGAAACGTATGAGCCGCCAAAGGAGTGATCCATGATCGAACATAATCCCACAACAATTTACGGAACGACCATTGTCACCGTTCGCAAGGGCGGCAAAGTTGTCATCGCCGGTGACGGGCAGGTCTCGCTCGGCAATACTGTGATGAAGGGCAATGCGCGCAAAGTGCGCCGCATCGGTAAAGGCAATGTCATTGCCGGTTTTGCAGGCGCAACCGCTGATGCCTTCACCCTGCTTGAGCGTCTTGAAGCCAAGCTTGAACAATATCCAGACCAGCTCATGCGTGCTTCCGTCGAGCTTGCCAAAGACTGGCGTACGGATCGTTATCTGCGCAAACTCGAAGCCATGATGCTGGTTGCCGACAGCAAGGTCACGCTCGCACTCACCGGTACCGGCGATGTACTTGAACCAGAACATGGTGTCATGGCTATCGGATCTGGCGGCAACTATGCGTTGGCTGCGGCCCGCGCACTGATCGATACCGATAAGGATGCTGAGGAAATTGCACGCAAGGCGATGGAGATTGCGGCCGATATCTGCATCTACACCAATCACAGCATTCTTGTTGAAAGCCTCGACGCCGAATGACGCAAACCGTGCAAGCCTCAACCTCTGAAACACAGCGTTGGGGCCTAGGTGCTCTGATCGTCCTTGCCATTCTCGTTATACAGGCCTCCTGGCTTTATATCGACGGACGGATTCCTATGTGCGAATGCGGTACTGTAAAATTATGGTCCGGTTCGCTGATGTCTGAGAATTCGCAGCATATAGCCGACTGGTATACGCTCTCGCACATCATTCATGGTTTTCTGTTCTACTGGCTTCTGACAATCATCGCGCCAAAGGCTCCGCTGGGCTTGAGGCTTGCCATAGCAGTCGGCGTTGAAGCCGTCTGGGAACTGGTCGAAAACTCGAACTTCATCATTGAGCGCTATCGCGCGAATACGTCCTCGGTGGACTATTTTGGCGACAGCATCGTGAATTCGGTTTCCGATACAGTTGCTGCCCTGATCGGTTTTCTGCTTGCTGCAAAACTACCAACAAAAATCACCGTCGCGATTGCGCTCTTCATGGAAGTTCTGGCCCTTATCGTTATCCGCGACAACCTTACGCTCAACGTGATCATGCTGCTGCATCCGTTCGAGTTCATCAAGCAGTGGCAAACCGGGTTATAATCATGAGTAATTTTTCTCCCCGTGAAATCGTTTCCGAACTTGACCGCTTCATCATCGGCCAGAACGACGCCAAGCGCGCCGTCGCTATCGCTCTGCGCAATCGCTGGCGCCGCCAGCAGTTGGAAGGCCAGATGCGCGAAGAGGTCATGCCAAAAAACATCCTGATGATCGGACCGACCGGCGTCGGCAAGACGGAAATTTCCCGTCGCCTGGCCAAGCTTGCAGGTGCTCCCTTCATCAAGGTTGAAGCGACCAAATTTACCGAAGTCGGCTATGTTGGCCGCGACGTTGAACAGATCATCCGTGATTTGGTCGAAGCTGCAATCGGCCTTGTGCGTGAAAAAAAGCGTGAAGACGTGAAGGCAAAGGCACATATCAATGCCGAAGAGCGCGTGCTTGACGGTCTTGTCGGCAAGACTGCAAGCCCAGCCACCCGCGAAAGCTTTCGCAAGAAGCTGCGTGACGGCGAGTTGGACGACAAGGAAATCGAGATCGAAGTTGCCGATACCGGTTCAGGCCAGAATTTCGAAATTCCGGGTATGCCTGGCGCCAATATCGGCATGATCAATATTGGCGATATTTTCGGCAAGGCCATGGGCGGGCGCACCAAGACGCGCAAGACAACCGTCAAGGATTCCTATGCAATCCTGATCAATGATGAGTCTGACAAGCTGCTTGATCAGGATCAGCTCATTCAGGAAGCACTGCGTTCGACCGAAAATGACGGCATCGTCTTCCTTGACGAAATCGACAAGATCGCAGCACGCGAAGGCGGAATGGGAGCAGGCGTCTCACGCGAGGGCGTGCAGCGCGATCTGCTTCCGCTCGTTGAAGGCACAACTGTTGCAACGAAATATGGTCCGGTGAAAACCGATCATATCCTGTTCATCGCCTCGGGTGCGTTCCATGTTTCCAAGCCTTCTGACCTTCTGCCGGAACTTCAGGGTCGTCTGCCGATCCGTGTGGAGTTGAACGCTTTGACGCGTGAAGATTTCCGCCGGATTCTGACCGAAACCGAAGTCAGCCTTATCAAGCAATATATTGCGCTGATGGCGACGGAAGAGGTGAAGCTCGATATTACCGACGACGCGATTGATGCTCTCGCTGACATTGCGGTTGATCTCAATTCGACCGTCGAAAATATCGGTGCCCGCCGCTTGCAGACCGTGATGGAACGCGTTCTGGACGATATTTCCTATAATGCACCGGACAAGGCTGGTTCGGACTTCAAGGTCGATGGGGAATATGTCCGCAAGACCATCGGCGATCTGGCCAAGAACACGGATCTTTCGCGTTTCATCCTGTAAAGAACTTGGGATGTGATTTTAGAAACGTGACCAGAAAGCCACGCTTTGATCTGATAATCCCGAAAGACAAAAATCCCCTCGACTTCATCGAGGGGGTTTTTTATTTTGCGCCAACTTTTACGCATGATTTACCATATTGGGGCCATTTCCGCGCAATGACCAGTCGACTGAACCGAATTGCAGGCATCTGCCTGGCCATCGCTTTCTCCTGCCAGAGCGCCCTTGCAGCCGTTATGGTTCCGCCCGGAAATCGCAGTGCAGAACAACCTCCCATTCCCGGCGCATCAGCCAAGCGCACCAAGGAACTGAGCACCACTTATGAAGCCAAATATCGCAAGATTTATAATCTTCTGAAAAAAGATGCTTCGCTGCGCTCAAAAATCAAATCAACCGCTTCGGCTTACGGCATTGATCCGATCCACATCGTCGGCGCGATTGTTGGTGAACACACCTACAATGTCGATGTCTATGACCGGTTGCAAACCTATTACGTCAAGGCCATGTCCTATGTGAACCAAGGCGTGAGCTTTGGCTATAATGGCGAAAGCATTGGCCAGTTCGTGAAGCGTCCGGAGTTTTCCGAATGCCTCAAATTCAAGGACAGCTATTCGCTGTGGAGCTGCCGCGAGACGATCTGGAACAAGCAGTTCCGCGGAAAATCGGTTGGCGGCAAGACATATCCGAACAATCGTTTCAGCGCCGTGTTCTTCCAGCCGTTCTATGCCGGTCAGACCTTTGGCCTTGGCCAGATCAATCCGCTGACCGCGCTGCAGATGTCGGACATGGTCAATCGCGTATCGGGTCTGCCGAAGCTTAATGCCGAGAACGGCAACACGGTTTACAAGACCATCATGGACCCTGATCTGACACTGCCTTACATCGCCGCAACGCTAAAGCAGTCAATCACCGATTATCGCCAGATCGCCGATTTCGATATTTCGAAAAACCCCGGCCTGACAGCGACACTGTATAATACCGGCGGATCGACAGCACGCGCCCGCGCGCTTGCCAATGAAAATGCCCAGCGCAAGACATCCGGGCAGGAGCCTTTGATGCCGCAGGAAAATTACTATGGCTGGCTGGTCAACTCTAAGCTGGATGAACTGAAAGCACTCTTTTAGGGGCGGGGCGCTAACGGCTTCAGGCCACGACGGCGCTTGCGCGCCGCCTCTATTTCTTCGCTCAGATGTTTAATCGTCTCGCGATCAATGATGCGGATATTGCGCGCCAGAAGATTGGCAAGCTCGGTCGCCTGCGGCGAAAGGCCAGATGTATCAATAACCACGCGCGGATGCGAAATTGCTGCAAGATTTTGCAGTTCCTCCGCCTCATCCCAGATAATATTGAAATAAGTAATGATGCGTTGCAGCATATCCCAGGTTGGCTGTCCCCGCCGTCCATGCTCCAGCGCCGAAAGATAGGCTGGTGATACGCGCAGCGCTGCAGCCATTTCTCTCTGTGTAACGTTGCGTTCCTCACGAAGATCACGAAGCCGCTTGCCAAAGGGGGTCATCGGATGAGACCTCCGCCCTGGGTCTGACGGCGGAGCCGCACATAAAGCGCGCCATGACCACCGTGGTGATTTGCGGCATCTTCATAAGCGCTAACCAGAAGCCGGAACAAAGGTGTCGAGAACCAGTGCGGCACGGCCTGCTTGAGCACGCCTTCGCTGCCGAAAGAGCGGCCCTTACCGGTAATCACCATCACATGCTTCAATCCGCGCGCATGTGCGCTGAGCAAAAAACCATAGAGCAATTCGTAGGCATCGTTCTGTGTGAGCCCATGCAGATCGATGCGTGCTTCGATATCCACACGCCCTTTGGAAATCTTGCGATGAGTTGGCCGATCAAAGGTATGGATCGGCATTTCGTTGAGTGAGTTGAACTTCTTTTTCGGCGTCGGTGTGTCAGCCGCAGACGAGGGCGGCTTTTTCGCAGGCATTTTCTCAGCCGCCTGCGCCATCACGATTTTGAAATCCGGAAACTCTTCTTCCTTAGGCTTTTTTCCAGACAGAGGTTTTGTTGTTTTAGCTACCGTTTCCCAGAGAATGCGATCTTCAGGCCGTAGGTAATCTTTTGCGGATTTTTCGCTCTTATCGGTCATCGATCAATTCTCGACCAGTGCGCGCGGGACGAGCGCATAAAAAACGGCCTTGCTCTTGATGCCGCCGGCGATTTCCCCGGCTGCATCACCCGATCCTGCAAAAAGATCACCGCGGGCAGGGCCGACAATCGCCGTTCCCGTATCTTGTGCAATCATCAACCGGGAGAAGGGCGCATGATCGAATTCTGTCACACCTGGCGCATCGACAAAGATAGGCGTTCCGAATGTATGCAGAAGCCGGTCGACCGCGATGGAGCGACCGGCTGTCAACGGAACCTTGGCCGCTGCGATCTGCCCTAAATTTGGGTCATGCTTATCATTACTATCAAATGCCGTTTCGCGGAAGAAAATATAGGAACGGTTCTGCCAGATAAGGTCATCGGCTTTTTCAGGATGATCTTTCAGCCACTGGCGGATTGTCTGCATGGAGATGCTTTCAGCCGAAATCTCGCCTCTAGCAACCAGAATTCGCCCGATCCCGGTGAATGGATGGCCGGTTTTGGCTGCGTAAGTGATCCGCATGAAACTGCCATCAGTAAGCTTCAGCCGTGCTGCGCCCTGCACATGCGCGAAAAATGCATCGACCCTATCGGCAACATAGGCAAGCTCCAGCCCGCGATCATTCAGACTGCCTTGCTCGATCGTGCGGCGGTCATCATATTCAACCACACCGTCCGGCGTTTGCCGGCCAAAAGCGTAAGAGGCATCTAGCCCAAGAGGACGGTTTTCATCCGTGACCTTCACAAGATCATCGGGCTTTCTCAGAAATGGCACCGTGAATTGCTTGTCAAAGCTGCGCGATGCTTCAATCTCCGGCTCGTAAAAAGCCGTTACAAAGCCTTCTGCATCAATAAGACAGGGGACAAAATGCTCTTCGAAGAATGCGCGCGCTTGTGCGATATCTGGATTTGTGAACAAACGTGCCGCAGCAAAGGTCGGTCGTAGTGCTTCAAAGCTGATGCCGAGGCTACCGCTGTTGTAACTATTATGCTCCGCGTAATCCGCTGAACGACGAAAGGCCGAAAAGGCTAAAGCCTGATCGTCCTGATACCAGCCCGGACAGTCTGAATAGCTGACCGGTCGTATGATGTTCGCCAGATTATGCACAAGCCGCATCCGTCAATAATTGAAAAGGCCGCTAAATTAGCGGCCCTGAATCGTCAACTCTTTTTAGTCTTCGGCTTCGGTCGCAACAAGCTTCCAGTTTGGGTCGCGCGAACGCGTATCGCGCGCGAAGGTCCAGAGATCGCGGATTTCGACGACATTTTCCTGATCTCCTTCAACCACATTGCCGTCCTTGTCGAGCGTGGAAGAAATCATCTGGCTCACAATATTAAGCGTCACATGCGCTTCCGTACCCTTCATCTCAGCATTGGCAATCTCTGCCTTGTCGATACCGACGAAGGTTGAGCGAACACTTTCGCCGCGTGCCTCACGCTCATCAATTGCCGAAACGAAACCCTCGTAGACTTCCTTGGACAGAAGGTTTTTCAGAACCTTGCGGTCGCCATCGGCAAAAGACATGACTATCATTTCATAAGCAATCTTCACACCATCGACGAAGACAGCGGGATTGAACGATGGATCTGCTGCCTGAATAGCGCGAAGACCGTCATTAACCGGTGTTCCGGCGGGCGCAATTTTATCAATCGCTGTAAAGTCTTTTTCGCCAGTGCGCTGCGGCAACGAAACAACATTATCTGCATTAGTGCCGTTAGTTTGGGTATCGGAATTTCGATTAGACGTATACGGATCAATGGGCGGCTTTTCATTTCCCGTACGTCGGCCAAGAACATTCCTCAGCTGAAGAAAGATCACCACCGCCGCAATGAAGAAAAATATTGTACCAAAATCAAAAAATTCCATACCGCCTGCCACCAGTTAATGGATAACGACCGCAAATTCCGCTCGTGCCACCAATTTCGTTACATATACATATAGATCGGGTTGATTGATCATTCAAATACCGATCGCGCATACCTATGTGTTAATCCATGATAGACTGTTTCAATTCGGTTTCTTTTTCAGGAAACTTCATCAACATAAGGTCGTAACTGCCGTGTCTTCTTCTTTCGCACCTCTTCTCATGCTGGCGATACCGTTTATCGAAATTGCTGGCTTTGTGATTGTCGGCAGTGAAATCGGCGTTCTGGCAACGCTGGGCCTTGTTGTTCTAAGTGCTATGCTGGGCTTTTTTCTGCTGCGCGTGCAGGGCTTCGGGCTTTTGCAGCGCATTCGGATGGAAAGTGCTGCGGGGCGGGTACCAGATCGCGAAATGATGCATGGCGCGATGATCGTGGTCGCAGCCATAATGCTGATCGTGCCCGGCTTTTTCACAAGCGCGATCGGCCTTCTGCTTTTTGTGCCCTTCATCCGTGATCTTGTCTGGAATCGCTTTGTGCGCAATCGCTTGGTAGTTGCCACAGCATCCACACGCTATTCGGAAGCCTATCGTCCATATGAACGTAGCGACAACAATGTGATCGATCTCGACCCTGAAGATTATACAGCCAAGCCGGATGAAAACTCACCGTGGAATCCAGACCGCAAAGATCGTTAATTGAGCAAATACGCACGTTAAAACCGTTCCTTGCTTGATGTTCCGACACATGCTAGCCAAGCATCACTGCTATTTGGCAACAAGATAAATCATTAAAGAAAAGGCATACCGATAATGAGCGATAAGGCCGCTGCGGGCGAAGTAAAGAACGGCAATGGCGCAACCGCCCAGCCGTCCCTCAACATTCTGGCCCAGTACATCAAGGATCTTTCCTTTGAAAGCCCAGGCGCGCCTCTGTCGCTGCGTCCGCGCGACAAGGCTCCTTCGATCAACATCAATGTTAATGTAAACGCAAACCCACTTTCGGAAACGGATTTTGACGTTGTTCTAACGCTCGAAGCCAAGGCTGTCGACGGCAAGGACGTTCTGTTCAATACAGAACTGGTTTACGGTGGCGTATTCCGCATTCAGGGCATCGCGCAGGAGCATATGCTTCCGCTGCTGTTCATCGAATGCCCTCGTCTTCTGTTCCCGTTCGCACGTCAGATCGTTGCAGACGCAACCCGCAACGGTGGCTACCCACCACTGATGATCGATCCTATCGATTTTGCGCAGATGTTCCAGAGCCGTATGGCCGAGGAAGAAGCCAAAAATGCAGTGAAGAGCTAATCTCGACTGATATCAAAAGAAGAACCCCGCGAAAGCGGGGTTTTTATGTTTGAATTACAGCGCGTTTCGATCTGGTTGTATCAGATCGGCGCTCTAATTAACGTATTTTTTCCAGATCGCCTTGTCGCCCATTTTTGCAACAAGGGCATCATGGGCCGCACGCTCCTTCTCGCTGATGCGTGATGCCAACGGCACAGGTCGCTGCCGGAGAACAATGGCATTGCTATCCCCAGAAAGATTAGTGTTGTTGGAGTTTTCAGTCATACTCAAGCCGAGTGCTGTCTGCTTGCCACCAATAAGTTCGATATAAACTTCAGCCAGAATTTCAGAATCGAGTAATGCGCCATGTAAAGTGCGGTGGGAATTGTCGATGCCATACCGCTTGCAAAGCGCATCAAGCGAATTCGGTCCCATCGGGTTTCTGCGGCGAGCGAGCGCAAGCGTATCGATAATGCGCTCGACCTCTATTTCCGGCTTACCCAAGCGGCTCAATTCAGCATTAATAAAACCAAGATCGAACATGGCATTATGCGCAACGAGCTTTGCACCGTCGAAAAACTTCAAGAACTCATCGACAATCTCGGCGAAGGTCGGCTCTTTGAGCAACTGTTCGTCGGTTATGCCATGAACCGCAAGCGCATCGGGATGCACCTTGCGCCCTTGCGGGTTTATGAATTTGTGGAAGGTTCGGCCTGTCGGAAAACGATTGATCATTTCCACACCGCCGATTTCGATGATGCGATCCTCCAGCCGCTCAAGGCCAGTGGTTTCCGTATCGAAAACGATTTCACGCATGGAAAACCTCTCAGAGCACATCCCGAAAAGTGCAAAGCGGTTTAGGGATACGCGTTTAAACAAAAGGGTTGGAGCCACAGCTCCAAATGATTTGATGCTTTATACCACGCTCAGGCTGGCAATCGGGATTGATCATCAGGCTTTCCACGCAATTCAGCGATGATGGCTTTGATCTGCCCCCGCGTTTCCTCAATATCTCCCGAAGAATCGATGACGAAATCGGCACGCGTCCGCTTTTCGGCGTCCGGCATCTGCCGGGCTAGAATGGCCTCGAACTTCGCTTCCGTCATGCCTGCGCGAGAAAGAACGCGCTCACGCTGAATGTCGGCAGGAGCGGAAACAACAGCCACCTTGTCCACGCGGCTTTGTCCACCCGTTTCAAACAACAGCGGAATATCAATCAGCGCAATATCGGCGCCATCCGCAAGCGCGCGTGCGAGAAAAGCAGCTTCCTCTTCGTGCACGAGCGGATGAATAATGGATTCAAGTCTTTTGAGCGCTTCCGGTTTGCCAAGGACAGCGCTCGAAAGCTTTGTCCGGTCAACCGTGCCATCCACAACCGTTCCGGGGAAGGCAGCTTCGATCAGGGGGGCTGCCCGACCCGAATAAAGCTGATGCACCGTATCATCGGCACTATAAACAGGCACACCTGCTTCCGCAAACATGTTTGCCGCGGTCGTTTTTCCCATCCCTATCGAGCCGGTCAGTCCGAGGATGATCATAAAGCACCAGCCTTTTTCATATCATCCAGAATATGATTACGAAGTGCATCTGTCACTTCTGGTCTTTTGCCAAACCAGCGTTCAAAACCCGGAACTGCCTGATGCAACAACATGCCAAGCCCATCGACTGTTTTCAGGCCCTGTGCTTCAGCACTGGCCAGAAACGGCGTCTTGAGCGGAATATAGACAATATCGGTCGCAACAGCTGATTTTTGCGCCTGGCTCAAATCAAGCGGAAACTCTGTTGCTTCTTCTCCATGTCCGCTCATGCCCAGCGATGTCGTGTTGACGATCAGACCGGCATCTTTAACCAAAGCCTGCGCTGCATCCCATCCGTGAGCGGAAACGCACGCGCCGAAATGGCTGGCCAGTTCCTCGGCGCGGCTTAACGTGCGGTTGACAATGGCAATGCGCGAGAAGCCGCGTGTCTGCAATGCGTGGACGATCGCGCGTCCTGCTCCACCTGCACCCAAAACCAGAGCCGTATCAGCATTGTCCCAATCCGGTGCCAATGCATCGAGATTGGCAGCAAAACCATAGGCATCTGTATTGCCGCCACAAAGCCTGCCATCCTCGAACCAGAGCGTGTTCACCGCACCAATCGCTTTCGCTGCCGCATCGTGGCTGTCAACGGTTGCGAAAGCTACTTCCTTATTCGGTATCGTGACATTGCCACCGGCAAAGCCGTTTTTTGAAAGCGAAGCAGCAAATTCGGGAAAATTTTCAGGCGGCACTTCAATGGCTTCATATGAACCATCAATAGCGTACTCGCGCAGCCAGAAGCCGTGAATGAACGGTGAGCGCGAATGCTTTATAGGAAAGCCGGTGACGAATGCCTTGTCAGCCATCGATCAGATTTTCCTTCCTCAATTCATCAAGCAGCGGCAAAAGCGGCAGTCCGACGATAGTGAAATAATCGCCTTCGATTTCCGAGAACAACTGAATGCCCGGACCTTCGACCTGATAAGCGCCGACACTGGAAAGAGCAATATCGCCAACCCGACCAAGGTAACGACCGACAAAACCCGGGTCGAGATCGCGCATCGTCATGCGTGCCACTGAAACATGACGCCACACCGTCTCGCCGTTTCTAACCAGAACAACACCGCTGTTGAGCTGGTGCGTCTTGCCCGAAAACTGCAACAGCTGGCGCCGTGCTGCTTCCATATCCACAGGCTTGTGGAAAATCTCATCCCCCAGCGAAAGCGTCTGATCGCAACCGATCACCACCGCATCGGGATTGTTTTCGCTGACCGACAAAGCTTTTGCTTCAGCCAGAACCTGGGCCACTTCTTCAGGCGTAGCGCCCGACTTATAAAGCGGCGCTTCAACCGAGCGCTCATCAATATCAGCACTTTCAGCGATAAATTCGATGCCCGCGTTTTTTAGCAGTGCCGACCGAAACGGACTTTTTGAGGCGAGAATAAGCTTTGTCGTCATGTCAGGTCTTCCTTCCTGCCTTCGCGCAGCAGAGATTGAATAGCAGCAGCCGTTTCTTCAATTGACCGGCGCGACACATCAATGATCGGCCAGCCGTGCCGGTTACAGAGATTGCGGGCATAAGCTAGTTCTTCCGAAATTGAAACGCGGTCAGTATAAAGTCCGGTATCAAGCGACGGCACATTGCCGAGTGGGCGGTTTTGCCTGATCTGCGAAATGCGCTCAGCCGTAGCAACCAGCCCCACGATCATCGGACGCTTTGCGATAAAAAGCTGATCGGGGAGGGGGATGCCCAGAACAATCGGCACATTGGTCGCCTTGATACCGCGATTGGCGAGATAAATGCTTGTGGGCGTTTTCGAGGTTCGCGAAATACCGACAAGAATAACGTCCGCTTCTTCTATATCGGGCGGCAATTGCCCGTCATCATGTTCCATCGTGAAATTGAGCGCATCGATCCGGCGGAAATAATCGGCATTAAGCACATGCTGCGCACTGGCGCGGCGGTGTGCTGGCGCGCCCAGATAAGATTGAAACGTATTGAGCACCGGTTCGAGCACCGAAACACTCGGTACGCCCATTTCTGCGCAGGTTTCATCAATGATAGCGGCGAGCTTCTGATCGACAATTGTATAGAGAACAATGCCCGGTTCAGCATCGATATTCTCCAGAACTTTGCGCAGCTGCTTCTCGGTTCGGATGAGCGGATAGATGTGCTCAATCGCGCGTGCATTGGCATATTGAGCCGCAGCAGCACGCCCTGCAGCGAGGAGAGTCTCTCCTGTCGCATCAGAAATAAGATGAAGATGAAAGTAAGAAAGCGGTCTGGTCACAGTTTTCTCCCCTCCCTGTTGACGACTGTGCGTAAAGCGAAGCATCTTTCAACAAGCCATGGCAGGCGGTGGGAAACTTGGCAAGTCATCCACAGCGAGCACACATGTGGTCAGCTTTCGAAAGTAATTGTGGACAAGACTCGTAACATTTGGAAAACCTTGAGATATGCCCAGCCTATCCACAAATCGTGCAAAGCTGCGGCAATTGGTAACTCCTTATATTCAATGAATGATTTGAGTTTTCATTGCTTTTGTCCAGACTATCGGTGAATGTTCGCACAGGCAGAGATGGCCCGAGAGGAACTGTGGGGAAAAGACGGACAAAGCTTAATCCCCGATTCCAACAGACTCTAAGAATCAAAAGATTCCTGAATCATCCTTTCTTTATGAAAGCCGGACGGGAAAACTTTCACACGAGATAACGAAAACTGATCGAACAGGGTGGAATGCAATGAAGCGCAAGATCTTGAAAGTGATGGATGGTGAGGCAGTCTTTCCACCACCGATCTGGATGATGCGTCAGGCCGGACGCTACCTTCCTGAATATCGAGAAGTGCGCAAACAAGCCGGAAGCTTTCTCGACCTTTGCTATTCGCCCGATCTGGCTGTCGAAGTGACGCTTCAGCCTATCCGCCGTTTTGGCTTTGATGCAGCCATTCTGTTTTCAGATATTCTGGTTGTCCCTCACGCCCTTGGACGAGACCTCCGCTTTGAAGAAGGAAGAGGGCCTTTGATGACACCGATTGATGCGGATGAAATCTTCTGGCTTGAGACGGATGGTGTCGCAAAACGCCTTGAGCCGGTCTATGAGACGGTTCGGTTGCTCCGCGAGCAGTTACCCGAGGAAACAACGCTGTTGGGCTTCTGTGGCGCTCCCTGGACTGTTGCGACCTATATGATCGCGGGTCATGGCACTCCAGATCAGGCTCCCGCCCGCCTGTTTGCCTATCGCTTCCCGGAAGCCTTTGAAAAGCTTTTGAATGATCTGGCAGATGTTTCAGCCGAATATCTCATCGAACAGCTCGATGCAGGTGCGGATGCCGTGCAGATTTTCGATTCCTGGTCCGGCGTTCTGGATGAAGATTGCTTTGAACGCTTCTGTGTTCGTCCGGTGGCACGCATTGTGCAAAAAGTGAGGGCTGTTTATCCAGAAGCCCGCATCATCGGTTTCCCGAAGGGTGCCGGAATGCTTTACGCGGGCTATCGCGAAAAGACCGGCGTCGACGTTCTGGGCCTCGACTGGTCTGTGCCGAACTCTTTTGCACGTGAACTTCAGACCGAAGGCGCTATCCAGGGTAATCTCGATCCCTTGCGCGTTGTGGCCGGTGGCGAAGCTTTGGACGAAGGCGTTGATGCGATCCTCAAAAATCTTGGGGCTGGTCCACTGATCTTCAATCTGGGCCATGGAATTACGCCACAGGCACCGATTGAGAATGTTCAGCGCATGATTGATCGGGTTCGTGGAGGCTACTGATGGTGGCTTCTGACAAAACAAATAGCGGTAAGGCCGCTCTGATCCGAGCAATTGTCGCTGTTGCGGTTGTTCTACTCGGTTTATTGGGATTGTTTCACGTGAATCCAGCTGATGCTTATCTTTGGGTCAAGGCGATCCACGTCATTGCCGTTATCGCCTGGATGGCGGGAATGCTCTATCTGCCGCGGCTTTTCGTCTATCATTGTGCCGCAACACCGGGTTCAGAAAGCTCAGAAACTTTCAAGATTATGGAGCGCAGGTTGCTGCGTTTTATCATTAATCCCGCTATGATTGTAACATGGATCGCCGGTCTTTGGATGGCGTGGGAAATTTTCGGCTTTCACGGCGGCTGGCTGCATGCAAAAATTCTGCTTGTGGTGCTTTTGTCCGGTGTTCATGGCTATCTCTCGAAGGCAACCCGACTTTTTGCTCAGGACAAGAACACGAAATCCGCAAAACACTGGCGGATCGTCAATGAAGTTCCGACTATCCTGATGATCTTGATCGTAATACTGGTGGTTGTGAAACCATTCTGATGCTCGAATAATTACTGAAAAGCTCGGCTTCTGCCGGGCTTTCTATTTGGATTTATGGGGTAGTTTACGTTAACCGTGACCTCCCCCGACTTTTTGCCTATTGAACAAAATACCGATACGCCTTATGTGCCACTTGCTCTTCATGCTTTAAAACGGTATGAGTGAGTCCTCTTCCCACCATGACAGCAGGCTTTCGATGCCGGTCACGTTCCAAGTGACCCACCTTTCCGAACAACTGCATTTTTTCCTTAAATTTCAAAAGAGTTCCTCACACATGCAGGAAATGAAACTACAAGAACTTAAAAATAAGACCCCGGTCGAGCTGCTGGCATTTGCCGAAACGCTTGAGGTCGAAAATGCGAGCGCCATGCGCAAGCAGGAGCTGATGTTCGCGATCCTTAAGAGCCTTGCTGCTCAGGACGTTGAAATCATCGGCGAAGGTGTTGTTGAAGTGCTGCAGGACGGATTTGGTTTCCTGCGCTCCGCTGACGCCAATTATCTCCCGGGTCCTGACGATATATATATTTCTCCTTCCCAGCTTCGCCGCTTTTCGCTGAAAACTGGCGATACGGTTGAAGGTCCGATCCGTGGTCCCAAGGAAGGCGAGCGTTATTTTGCGCTACTCAAGGTTAACACGATCAATTTCGAAGATCCTGAGAAAATCCGTCACAAGGTTCATTTCGACAATCTGACGCCGCTCTATCCAAATGAACGCTTCAAGATGGAACTCGAAGTTCCGACCAATAAGGATCTGTCGTCACGCGTCATTGATCTGGTTGCACCGCTCGGTAAAGGTCAGCGCGGTCTGATCGTGGCTCCGCCCCGGACTGGTAAAACCGTTCTGTTGCAGAATATCGCTCATTCGATCACTGCAAATCATCCTGAATGCTATCTGATCGTTCTTCTCATCGACGAACGTCCGGAAGAAGTGACGGACATGCAGCGTTCGGTGAAGGGTGAAGTCGTTTCTTCGACCTTTGACGAACCCGCATCGCGCCACGTTCAGGTTGCTGAAATGGTCATCGAAAAGGCCAAGCGTCTGGTCGAACATGGCCGCGACGTTGTGATCCTTCTCGATTCCATCACCCGTCTGGGACGTGCTTATAACACCGTTGTGCCGTCATCGGGTAAGGTTCTGACCGG
The DNA here is from genome assembly GCF_014397025.1 of Ochrobactrum sp. Marseille-Q0166. Lineage (NCBI taxonomy): Bacteria > Pseudomonadati > Pseudomonadota > Alphaproteobacteria > Hyphomicrobiales > Brucellaceae > Ochrobactrum > Ochrobactrum sp. Marseille-Q0166. The sequence goes on from NZ_JACJUO010000001.1 coordinate 388,133, forward strand.
TGGTGTGGATGCAAACGCATTGCAGCGTCCGAAGCGCTTCTTCGGTGCAGCCCGTAACATCGAAGAGGGTGGCTCGCTCACCATCATCGCAACGGCGCTGATCGACACCGGTTCGCGCATGGATGAAGTGATCTTTGAAGAATTCAAAGGCACGGGTAACTCGGAAATCGTTCTCGACCGCAAGGTTGCAGACAAGCGTATCTTCCCGGCCATGGATATTCTCAAGTCTGGCACGCGTAAGGAAGACCTGCTCGTCCCACGCGCCGATCTTCAGAAGATTTTTGTTCTGCGCCGTATCCTTGCACCGATGGGAACAACCGACGCGATCGAATTCCTCATCGACAAACTCAAGCAGACAAAGAGCAATGGCGAGTTCTTCGACTCGATGAACACGTAATTCCTCTACTGTATGACTATGAAAAACGCCGCGTTGACAAATCAGCGCGGCGTTTTTGTTTCATAAATAATACCTCAGGAATGGCCTCTGAGAAGAATTTCGAGTGCAGCCGGGGTCTCGACCGGTGCAAGGCACACTTGCCCCTTACAGAGCCACGCTGAAGGTTTATCAGCATGTGCGGTGCCCCCTGTTGGAAGTTCAATCGCTTTGCCGGCTTCAAACGGGACGAACTTATCGACCCGCCGCGGATCAGGATTGTGTTGAGCGATCAAGCTTAGTTCGCCCTCACTGCTTTCCTCGGCAATCACCAAAGACAATGGTTCGGCTGCAAAGCGCGCAGCGTTCAAAATACCAATCTGACCATTTTGCTGGACAAGAGCGCGGCCCATGGCTTGTTCAACCAGACGCTCATTCTGATTATATAGATGCAGATCACCCGTCACGAGAAACAGGTGCGTGAAAGCTTCAATGATCTGGCTTGTAGCACTGGGGATTGCTTCGTCATAATCGCCATAGGCATGGAGAATGACATCTTCCGCATCAAGTGCCGAAAGCCGATAGTTGCCTGATGCATCGCGATTGGCTGCATCTAGCGCCTCTTTCAGTGCCACAGCATCAACGATGAATGTTCGGTCTCCTGTTGCTTCAAAGAGGGATAGTGCAGCATTGATCATCGCTGCGTAATCGGTGGAGAGGGCAGGGTAGAGTAAAATGTCATCCATCCGGCAATGCGCCATGCGACCATCCTGAAAAGATGACCCTATAGAACGATAAGCGGTGACGGCATATTCAATCCAGTCTTGCCTTTGAAAACTGCGACCCGCTTCAGCCAGTGCGCGAATTGCCAGTGCGTTCCAGTCTGTCAAAGCCTTTTCGTCACGTCCGGGGCGGACACGTTGGTTGCGATAAGCCAACAGCTTCTGTTTCGAAGCTTCGATATTCGTCGGGAGCATTGCCGGTTCGCCGACAGCGTGAAGGCGATTGAGAATGTTGCTGCCTTCGAAATTGCCTGCGGGCTCCACGCCATACCAATATTTGAAGCTTTCAGCCTGATCACCGAGGACGACATCAATTTCGCTATCGGTGAAGATATAAAACTTGCCTTCCTCACCCTCGCTATCAGCATCCAGACTGGATGCAAAACTTCCGTCGGGCAGTCGCATTTCGAGCATCAGCCAATCGATGATCTCTTCGATTCGGTTGCGGAACAAATCATCTTGCGTTTCCGCATAGGCGTAGGTGGCATGGCGAATGACCTGCGCATTATCATACAGCATCTTTTCGAAATGCGGCACCAGCCAATCGGCATCGACGCTATAGCGACAAAGCCCGCCACCCAGATGATCGTAAATGCCACCTTGCAACATTGTTCTGAGAGAAAGCAGAAATGTGTCGCGATGCGAAACTTCGCGATTATAGAGCCAAGACAGCCATAAGGCATCCATGAAGGGTGCATTGGGGAACTTGGGCGCATTATCTATGCCGCCACGTACCGGATCAAACATGGCATGGATGCGGTCTGCGACTTCGTTAAAGCGTGTCACTTCATTGGCGCGCGCTTCGCTTTGAGCAGCCAACTGCGCTTCCAGATGGTTGAATACGGCCTCGGCATTATGGTTAATTTTTTCTTGATTTTCCTGCCAGAGATTGTTGACGGCTTTGAGCACGTCGATAAAGCCGGGCATATTGTGCCGCGCCTTCGGTGGGAAATAGGTTCCTCCCCAGAAAGGCTTACCGTCGGGGCGCAGGAACATGGTGAGCGGCCAGCCGCCCTGCTGCCCCATGGCGCTTAAAGCGGCCATATAAATTTGGTCGATATCCGGTCGTTCTTCGCGGTCGACTTTTATATTTACGAAAAGCGCGTTCATGACTTCCGCGATTTCCGGGTCCTCAAAAGACTCATGCGCCATCACATGGCACCAGTGACATGCCGCATAACCGACGGAAAGCAATATAGGGCGGTTCATTTCGCGTGCAGCATCCAGCGCTTGCTTGCCCCATGGCTGCCAGTGAACCGGATTATCGGCATGTTGACGAAGATAAGCGCTTGGCTCTCTGCCGAGCCTGTTGCTGCTGTTTTCAGTCATAAGCCTTTTCTTTCCTGACACGAATGAATATCACGTAATCATCTATATAGAACGGGAAATCAAATGAGCGAGCCGCAACATCTTCAGGACACGATTTTCGCCTTGTCGAGTGGACGCTTGCCTTCCGGTGTGGCGGTGGTGCGCATATCCGGCCCACAAGTTCGATTCGTTATCGAAACGATTCTTGGAAAGGCCATCGAACCGAGATACGCTGCGTATAAGACTTTTCTAACGCGTAATGGCGACGCAATCGATAAGGGCTTGGCGCTTTTCTTTCCGGGTCCGAACAGCTTTACCGGCGAAGATTGCGCGGAGTTCCATCTGCATGGCGGTATTGCAGTTGTCGAAAAGCTCTTGGAAGAACTCAGCACTTTCTCGAATTGCCGAATTGCGGAAGCGGGTGAATTTACCCGTCGTGCTTTCACCAATGGCAAGATGGATCTGACGATTGCCGAAGGTCTGGCCGATCTGATTGCGGCAGAAACGGAAGGCCAGCGTCGCCTTGCATTGCAGGTCGCGTCCGGAGCGCAGCGTCAGCTTTATACAGAGTGGCGTCAGAAGCTTATTCGTTCCCGCGCGTTGATTGAGGCTGAACTCGACTTCGCAGATGAAAGCGATGTGCCTGGTTCCGTTTCGGTACAGGTATGGGAGCAACTCAAATCTCTGCAAAGTGAAATTACCCGACATATTGAAAGCGGCAAGCGCGCAGCAATGCTGCGTGATGGTTTGCATGTTGTCATTGCCGGTGCGCCCAATGCGGGCAAGTCTAGCCTGCTCAACTTTCTCGCCGGTCGGGAGATTGCAATTATCTCGGAAGAGGCGGGTACAACACGCGATCTGCTCGAAGTTAAACTCAATCTTGGCGGCATACCGGTCTATGTTACCGACACAGCTGGCCTGCGCGAGACGACCAGTCAGGTCGAACGCATCGGGATTGAACGGGCCCGCGAACGTGCGGCCGAGGCTGATCTGGTTTTGCTGCTTGAGGATATGCAGAATCCGATTGCAGTAACTTTGGAACAGGGCATTGCGCATATCTGGACCGTGGGAACCAAGGCTGATCTTGGTAATGCTGCTGGTTCTGCGAACTGGCAGTTTGAAATTTCCACCAAGACGTCTGATGGTCTTGATCTATTGCTGAACGCTCTGCAATCCTTTGCCGAGGAGCGGATAGGCTTGATCAATGACGCAGTACCAACGCGCCAGAGACATATCAATCTACTGCAATCAACGATCTCAGAAATCTCGATAGCGGCAGAACGCGATGACCTCCCGTTGGAATTGCGCGCTGAAAACATGCGCCGCGCATCGCAATATCTCGGTCGCATTACTGGCGATGTCGACGTTGAAGAAATACTGGACATTATCTTCTCCCAATTCTGCATCGGAAAATGAATGATTCACGTGAAACAGTGGGAGCAGCGTTTGTGACCCCAAGAAATGTTTCACGTGAAACATTCTGTGGAATCTTCTCAGACTTATTGACTCCCGTTCGCATCCGTGAGTCGAGTTTCCTATCAAATTTATCAAAGAGTTGATCGCACCTTAGTCGGGTTACCCCTTCCGTTGAACGCATAAACATGTCAAAGAGACTGCTTTCCAGAGCGATTCCGATTTGCGACATTTTCTGATACGCTCTCCCTCTTTGCCTTATGCATTATCCAACGCAAAGCTGCATGGCACTTTTGCTGGGAATGCCTAGATTGGATTCGGAAGCATCAGTATGAACAACATAGGTTCTGCCGAAGCGACAGCTTTTGATGTTATCGTCATTGGTGGTGGACATGCAGGTTGCGAAGCTGCAGCAGCCTCCGCACGCGCGGGCGCTCGTACTGCACTTCTTACGCATCGTTTTGATACGATTGGCGTTATGTCTTGCAATCCTGCTATTGGTGGTCTGGGCAAAGGTCATCTTGTTCGCGAGATTGATGCGCTCGATGGCTTGATGGGCCGTGTTGCTGATAAGGCGGGCATCCAGTTCCGTTTGCTCAATCGTCGTAAAGGACCAGCGGTTCGTGGTCCGCGCACACAGGCTGACCGCAAGCTTTATCGGCTTGCAATGCAGGAGCTTATTTCGGCGCAGGATAATCTGACGGTTGTTGAAGGTGGCGCTTCAGATATTCGCGTAAATGACGGAGCTATCACTGGGGTTATTCTCGGTGACGGTCGCGCGCTGACTTGCGCGGCTGTGGTCTTGACAACCGGTACATTCCTGAACGGCCTTATTCATATTGGTGAAAAGAAAATCCCCGCTGGCCGTATGGGTGAGAACCCGGCGCTTGGATTGTCGGATACTTTGCGCGGTTTAGGTTTTGCTGTCGGTCGCCTCAAGACTGGGACGCCACCGCGTCTCGACGGTCGAACGATTGACTGGCAGAGCCTCGATATGCAATCGGCAGATGAAGACCCGGTTCCATTCTCGTTGATGACCGACAAGATTACCACTCCACAGATTGATTGTGGCATCACACGCACGACGCCTGAAACGCACGCAATCATTCGCGCCAATCTTCATCGGTCTGCCATGTATTCGGGGTCTATCGAGGGGATTGGCCCGCGTTACTGCCCATCTGTTGAAGATAAAATCGTCAAATTCGGTGATCGTGACGGGCATCAGATATTTCTCGAGCCTGAAGGGCTGGACGATCATACGGTCTATCCAAATGGCATTTCGACATCTCTGCCAGAAGAAGTACAGCTCGCTTATCTGAAGACCATTCCCGGTCTCGAAAAGGCGATTATGCTGCAGCCTGGTTACGCCATTGAATATGACTTCATCGATCCCAGGGAATTGAAGCGCAGTCTGGAAACGCGCCGCGTGACTGGTCTGTTCCTTGCTGGTCAGATTAATGGCACGACCGGCTATGAAGAAGCAGGCGCACAAGGTCTCCTTGCTGGCCTTAATGCTGCAAAGCGGGCAGGGGGTAGCGAGCCAGTTATCATTCAGCGCACTGAAGCCTACATTGGCGTTATGGTCGATGATCTGACATCGCGTGGTGTAAGCGAGCCTTATCGCATGTTCACCTCGCGCGCCGAGTTCCGACTGTCTTTGCGCGCTGACAATGCGGATCAAAGACTAACACCTTTGGCTGATCAACTTGGCATTCTTGGGTCTAAGCGTCGGGAGAAATTTGTAGCACGGCAGGACGCGTTGTCGGCAGCACGCGATTTGACGAAGGAACTCATGATTACACCAAACCAGGCAAGCCGGTATGAGCTGCATCTTAATCAGGATGGCGTGCGTCGCTCGGCCTATGATCTTCTATCTTATCCGGATATTGATCTGCAGAAGCTACAGGCTATCTGGCCGGAGTTGAACACGATTGATTCGACCACGCGGGAAGCGCTGGAAATCGAAGCTCAATACTCGGTCTATATGGATCGCCAGCAAAGCGATATTGCAGTGATGGAGCGGGAAGAGCGTCTCTTCATTCCTGCGTCGTTGGATTTTGATGCTATTTCCGGTCTTTCTAACGAGCTCAAGTTTAAGCTCAAACAGCGTATGCCGGAGACAATTGCAGAAGCGCAGCGCGTTGAAGGTATTACACCTGCAGCCCTTGCTCTGCTTATCACGCATATTAAGAAGTATAGCGCGCGTGAGCGTGCAGCTGCTGAACTGAACGCCGGGAAAAGCGTAGCATGACTGTGGATAGCCGTTATTCAAGCTTGAAAACTATTGTTCCCGGTGTTTCACGTGAAACAACTGAGCGATTGATTGCCTTTGAAGAGCTGTTTCGAAAGTGGTCTTCGGCCATTAATCTGGCGTCACCTTCCACCCTTGCGGACCTATGGAGCCGCCATATTCTCGACAGTGCGCAGATATTTCCGCTGGCACCCGAAGCAAAGCGCTGGCTCGATCTCGGGTCTGGCGGCGGCTTTCCCGGTATCGTAACCGCCTGCTCTCTAAAGGACATTCCGGGGGCTTCGATTGATCTGGTCGAAAGTGCGGGAAAAAAGGCAGCATTTCTTCGTACAGCTGCAGGTCATCTCGCTGTGCCAGCACGCATTCACTCAGCCCGCATTGAAGCAATGTGGGATAAAATCGACGTGCCGGATGTCGTAACCGCCCGTGCACTCGCCTCGTTGAACGATCTTTTCAATCTCGCTGAGCCTTGGCTTACCACAGGTTCAAAGGCTCTTTTTCAAAAAGGTCGGGATTACCAGAGAGAAATCGATGAAAGCCGTGTCGGCTGGCGTTTTGATCTGGTACAACATGAAAGTGCTATCGATAAAGCTTCGGTGATACTCGAAATCAGCAATCTTCGACGCATTGCAGACTAATTCGTTATCTCAGAGCAGAAAGCAGCAGGGCGACGGTATGAACAAAAGATCCAGGATCATAACCATTGCAAACCAGAAGGGTGGCGTTGGCAAGACAACTACTGCCATTAATCTGGCTACCGCATTGGCCGCCATTGGCGAAACTGTGCTGATTGTCGATCTTGATCCGCAGGGTAACGCGAGTACCGGGCTTGGCATTGATCGCCAGAATCGCCCATTATCGTCTTATGATGTGCTGACGCAGGAAGCTTCCGTGAATGAAGCCGCGATGCAGAGCGATGTTCCGAATCTGTACATTGTGCCGTCAACACTCGATTTGCTCGGTATTGAAATGGAAATTGCGCAGGCACCGGATCGTACGCGGCGCTTGCGTGACGCACTGCGTTTTGATTCAGCGGTTGCGGAAAAGTTTTCTTATGTTCTGGTGGATTGTCCACCATCGCTCAATCTTCTAACGCTCAATGCCATGGCAGCGGCAGATTCTGTGATGGTGCCATTGCAGTGCGAATTCTTCGCGCTGGAAGGTCTTAGCCAGTTGCTCCAGACGGTCAACCAGGTACGATCAACGATTAATTCTGAACTAACTATTCAGGGCATTGTGCTCACCATGTTCGATAGCCGCAACAACCTTGCTTCTCAGGTTGTCGAAGACGTTCGCGCTTTTATGGGTGAGAAGGTCTATCGTACTGTTATTCCACGCAATGTGCGTGTTTCAGAAGCGCCATCGCATGGCAAGCCAGCTATTCTGTATGATCTGAAATGTGCTGGCAGTCAGGCGTATTTGCAGCTCGCTTCCGAAGTTATTCAGCGTGAGCGGCAGCTTCAGGCCGCATAATGAGCCAGCATCGCGCTGGCGGTGCTTATATTGATTCGACTACGTAACAATTGCAGGAACTGCCGACGATGAACGACGATCCTTCAAAAAAGCGGCTTGGCCGCGGCTTGGCCGCCCTGATCGGTGAAATCGACCGCCCGGCGGAAGAACGTAAGGTGCCGATTTCGAGTGAGCGTAATGTTCCGATTGAGTTCGTAACACGTAATCCGCGCAATCCACGTCGCATGTTCTCGGAAGTGGAGCTCGAAGATCTCGCGCAGTCGATTAAGGAGCACGGCGTTGTTCAGCCAATTGTTGTGCGTCCTGCACCGGGAGAGCCGGATCGCTTTGAACTCATTGCTGGTGAACGTCGCTGGCGCGCATCGCAGCGTGCAGGCGTGGATACAATCCCAGTCATCATACGCGATGTCGATGATCGCGTGGCGCTTGAGATTGCAATCGTTGAAAACGTACAACGCGCAGATCTCAATGCAGTCGAAGAAGCGCTTGGATATCAACAGCTTATCGACAATCACGATTATACTCAGAATGATCTGGCACAGGTTATCGGCAAAAGCCGCAGCCATGTGGCCAATACGCTGCGTCTTCTGAAACTGCCGCAGCGCGTGCAGGATTTTATTTCTGATGGCGCTTTGTCGGCTGGTCATGCGCGTAGTCTGATCACGATGGAAGATCCGACGGCCCTGGCTGAGCGGGTTGTGAAGGAAGGCCTGTCTGTGCGTCAGGTCGAGGCTCTGTCGCAGGCACGCAACGGTGCTGAGCCAAAACCGGGTAAGAGTGCACCGGTTGAAAAAGATGCTGACACCAAGGCGCTTGAAAAGCTACTATCCGATGTCACAGGCATGAAGGTTGAAATCAATCATCGTGAACGCGGCGGCGATGTCAAAATTCGCTACAGTTCTCTGGAGCAGCTGGACGAGATTTGCCGCCGTCTACAAAGCTAATTGTCTTGCATATGCTTAGACGTAAATCCGTGAAACATTTTATTGTTTCACGGATTTTTCTAACGATTACGCGCCTTAATCAGTGACAAGATGATGATTATCATAAGGATGACGCCGATTAGGACACCAATTGAACTACCCCAAACTAGGCCATAGTTGCCGCCCACCAGCCAGCCGAGGAGGGCGCCAGTCATGAGCAGAAGTACGGAGGGATACAGCCAATCATCACGTTATTCCATTGTGTTACAAGCCGTATCCTGTTGTCCACTCTTGTAGATTTCGTTTCGTTCTATAAACCCGATATTACTTTACAGTGAAATTAGCTCAAGCTCGGAGGAGACCGCTCACAGGCTGTTGATGTGGCGTAAATTATTGAGATATTGCCTCAATATTGAAAGGCCGGGGAGAAACCGCACCATGGAAATGTTTACGCAAATTGTCATTCACACGCCTGTCTATGTTTGGGGTCTGCTTGTTTATCTCGTCATAATGGGGATAAAGGGGCGCGAAACACACACAGTGACCGTATGGAGAATGCTGTTTGTTCCAGCGATCTTCATTGCTGTTGGATTTTTACATTTCGACAGCAATTCCGACCAGTTCAGCGCGTTCGTGACAAGTTGCTTTGCAGGAGTGCTCGTGCTGGCACCTGTTGGATATCTTACTGGGCCGCGCATTCTCGCGGTTGATCGCGAAAACAAAACTATCAAGCTTGCAGGCACGATTTTGCCACTGATCCGAAACCTTATCTTCTTCTGCGCTCAATATGTGCTCGCAGTTTTAAATGCTATCTATCCAGAAGATCAATCAACGCTGGCTTGGATTACAGGGGCTGTGTCAGGCGCATCCGTAGGATACTTCGGTGGATGGCTAATCGCTTTATTTCAATTATATCGAATTAGATAATATAGATAAATTTTGAAAATATAGAAATTTATTCGAATTTATTATTAATTAAAATTATTGTATAAAAAATAATTTTTCTTTATATAATTTAGTATAAATATCAGTTAATTTGCGAATAATTTATTTTTATCATTATTTATCACAATTTTTTAATGATTTAAATATAATGAATAGTTATTCATTTTTCGTCGTTTCATTTTTTTCTATTTTTCCAGCACTCGCCGAGACACCTGTTTATGAGATCCACGGTTCCTTTGGTGGGCTACAGGCTGACGCAGGGAGTATATCTGCGGATGGTAAAGTCATCGGTGTTCGTCGATTAGGGACGAGTGGCGCTTTTGATAAGTCTTATATAATAACGCCGGGCGGAATTATCGATATTGGCGCTGTAAGCGGTTCCAATACAACAACCCTTCTTGCTGTTTCCTCAAACGGCTTAGCTGCAATTGGTAATAGCGGTTTTGATAATTCCGAAATGCGTCCATTCTGGTGGAGCTCGCACACGGGTATCGTAGATATAGGCAGCCTTGGCGGCACGACATCTTATGCGATTGGGGTTTCCGCCGATGGAAATGTCGTGACTGGAAATAGCTTTATATCCGGTAACACTGCCAACCATAGTTTTAGGTGGTCATTGCAGGATGGATTAACCGATCTTGGCACGCTGGGCGGGGAACTGTCGAATTCCAATGCCATTTCAGCGGATGGAAGCACGATAGTCGGTTATAGCAATATTGATAATTCTGAAATTCGGGCTTTCCGCTGGCAACAGGAAACCGGTATGCTGAGTTTAGGCACCTTAAGCGGTAATTATTCAGTTGCACGAGGGGTTTCGGCGGATGGATCTGTGATCGTTGGAGCAAGCGATACATCCACTGGTCAGCTGCGCGCATTTCGCTGGACCGCAGATAGTGGAATGGTCGATATTCACCCTCAAGATAATGATAATTACAGCATAGCTGACCTTGTTTCCAGTGATGGGGCAGTCGTTGTCGGCACTGCAATCTTCAATAGTGGATTTACAGAGGTTTTTCGTTGGACCTCTGCGACTGGCACGGTGAGCTTAAGTTCTTTAGGTGGAGGTATGTCACATGCGTTAGCCATAACGAAGGACGGAAGTGCTATCGTCGGTTATAGTTACAACGCAAATATGGAAACACGTGCGTTTCGGTGGACTGCCGGTGATGGGATGCAGGATCTGGGTACAATAGGCGGAGCGAACTCAGTTGCCTGGGACATTTCAGATGATGGCACGGTGATTGCTGGTACGGCAGAAACTGCAGAAGGCGTTGCGCACGCAACTTTGTGGAAGTTTGCAAAGCCTCACAATGAGCCTGAGCCTGAGCCTGAGCCGGAACCCGGTACTGGTGGGGAGCAGCCTAATGAACCATCGCCGGGGCCGGGCGGGCATATCCCCTCTGTGCCGCCGACAGGTCCTCAAAAACCTGAACCCAATCCGGTCATGATTGATGTCGATCATACTACTCAGACCGTTATGGGATTGGGAGGATTAAGCTTTTCGGCGATAGAAGCCCAGCGTCTTACATTGAACAAGCTGCAAAATTTCTGCGATGTCGAAAGAGCCGCTCAAACCTGCTATTCGCTTTTCACCGATGTCAGTGGTTTCGGCGGTCAGAAGGATTTGCTGACAGGTTTTACACTTGGTCACGGCTTCACCGACAATTTTTCTGCAGGTGTGACCATTGCCCATTCTTTCTGGCGTGATCTGCCGGACGGCTTTGATAGTGGCAGCGACAATTTCGGCGGTGGCATCTTCGCGCAGTGGAAAGACAAGACGGCTATAGGGGATTGGTATATGCGGGCGAGCCTGGCAGCCAATCGCTATGATACCGACATCACGCGGCCAATGTTCGCCTACACGGAAGCTGGAACCGGCGAAAGCAGGTTGCAGGGCTGGAGTACTGCACTGGAACTGGGGCGGACAGACAACCTCAATTTCCATAATGCCCGTCTCGGCTATTATGGCGGTCTGCGCTATAGCAGTCTGTCCATGGATGGCTATACGGAAAGCAATGCGCTGTTTCCGTTCACCTATGGCGACATGAAATATGAGCTGACAACGGCTTATGCGGGTGCAAATTTCACTATGCCGCTGACTGACAGAATCCGATGGTCTATCAATCTCGAAATCGAGCAGGATGTTGCGCACAAGGATCCCGAATTTGACGCCAGAGCCGATTATATCGGCGTATTGACGCTCGATTCCGACTTCTCACATACCAGAGGCTCTGCCTGGACAAGTGTAAGTTACGCCGTCAGCGACACGGTTGAACTTTCATTGACACCCTATGTGACCCGCACCGCATCGCGGGACAATGCGTTTGGTGCCATGGTTCGGCTTTCCGGGAAATTCTGACCAAAAGAAAAGCCCCGCAGCAAGTGAATGCTGCGGGGGTATTTTTGAAGTGTAATGATCTCAACGCCAGCCAAGTTCTGGTGCAACATGCTTCAGGATCGATTCAATGACATGCGCATTGTAGTCTACACCCAACTGGTTTGGCACAGTCAGAAGCAGCGTATCGGCTTCGGCAATGGCCTCGTCCTTTTCGAGTTGTTTGATGAGCTTATCGGGTTCTGCCGCATAAGACCGACCAAAGACAGCTCTCCAATCCTCTTCAATGTAACCAATCGAATCCTGTTCATTACTGCCGCCACCAAAGTAGGCACGATCCCTATCATCCATAAGCGCGAAAATGCTGCGGCTCACTGAAACACGCGGCGTGCGGGTATGCCCGGCTTCTTTCCAAGCTTCGCGATAAGCGCGGATTTGCTTGGCCTGCTGAATATGCAAAGGTTCGCCGCTTTCGTCCTTCTTCAACGTCGAGCTTTGCAGGTTCATGCCAAGCTTTGCTGCCCATATTGCGGTCGCGTCCGAAGCAGCCCCCCACCAGATACGATCCCTCAGCCCTTCCGAATGTGGTTCAATTTTCAGAAGCCCGGGAGGGTTTGGAAACATTGGCCGAGGATTTGGCTGAGCGAAGCCTTCGCCTTTCAGCGCTTCAAAGAACACTTCGCCATGCTTGCGACCCAAATCGGCATCCGTCATGCCTGCTTCCAGCTCATAGCCGAAATGACGCCAGCCATCGATTACCTGTTCAGGCGAACCCCGACTGATACCGAGCTGCAGGCGGCCTTTTGAGATCAGATCCGCAGCACTTGCATCTTCGACCATATAAAGCGGATTTTCATACCGCATATCGATCACGGCAGTGCCGATTTCGATTTTACTGGTTCTGGCACCCACGGCCGCAAGCAATGGAAATGGCGAAGCAAGCTGGCGGGCAAAATGATGCACACGGAAATATGCACTATCGGCACCAAGCTCCTCAGCGGCGACAGCAAGGTCTATCGATTGCAGAAGTGCATCGCTTGCAGAGCGCGTGGCGGACTGAGGCGAAGGTGACCAATGACCGAATGACAGAAAACCTATATTTTTCATGACTATGTTCCTCAGAGCATGATCCAGCGAACGGGAAACAAGATGCGGCAGACCGATGCTTCATACTTTTTTGTGCGGGGCACTTTTCATCTGCTTTGTCAGAATATGGCGGCTTCCGATAGCCATTGAAAGGGCGCTGAACACTGTGTTCATGAAACGGAATATAACCTGCGTGATACTGAGTGCGATGACGACACGTTGACAGTCTATAAGGACCAGATTAAGCCTCAATACAGGGCGGATCCACCTTCAGCTTATAAAGCCGATGCCGCGAGGTAATGCACCAAAACAGGGGAGATTTTCATGCGTTCTATGCTTCTGGCTTTGCTGGCCGCAACTTCTATTGTCACTCACGCACAGGCCAAGGATGTAACAGTTGCCGTTACTGCTATCGTTGAACATCCGGCACTTGATGCTGCGCGCGACGGCGTGAAAGACGCGCTGGGCGAAGCTGGTTTCAAGGAAGGTGAAAACCTTAAATTCGTCTATCAGTCCGCTCAGGGCAATCCAGCAACCGCTGCGCAGATCGCACGCCAGTTCGTTGGTGAAGCTCCAGACGTTATCGTTCCAATTTCCACGCCTTCGGCACAGGCCGTTGTTTCCGCAACACGTGATATTCCGATTGTCTTCACCGCTGTTTCCGACCCGCTTGGCGCACAGCTCGTCAAGGACATGGCAAAGCCGGGCGGCAATGTAACCGGCCTTTCCGACATGTCGCCAGTGGCTGAGCACATCAAGCTCATCAAGGAAGTAATGCCGAACATCAAGAAGCTCGGCTATCTCTACAATTCCGGCGAAACCAATTCCGTGTCGCTTCTGGCAGCACTGAAGGAAGCCGCTTCTGCTGAAGGCATCGAGATCGTTGAATCGGCTGCAACCAAATCGGCAGAAGTTCAAGGCGCAGCCCGCGCGCTCGTTGGCCGTGCAGATGCGATGTATGTGCCGACTGACAACACCATCGTTTCGGCACTTGAAAGTGCTGTCGGTGTGGCTGAAGAAAGCAAGCTGCCGCTCTTCACCGCGGATACGGATTCCGTCAAGCGCGGAGCACTCGCGGCTCTCGGCTTCAACTATTACGACGTTGGTAAGCAGACGGGCGCTGTCGTTGTGAAAATCCTCAATGGCGAAAAGCCTGGCGATATTGCAGTCGATATCGCCAAGGGCACGGACCTCGTCATCAATCTTGCTGCTGCAAAGAAGATGGGCGTCGAGTTCCCGCAGGCTGTTATCGACCGTGCAACCAGCAAGGTCGAATAATTGCAATTTCTATCCTAAAGAAAAGGGTTCTGATGGGATGGACGCCCTCCGACGGCCTTGATGTGGCAGAATGGGTTCGTTGAGCACCATTGAGGAGGATGCGTCCATCCCATCAGAACCCTTGACCTTGCCCCTGGCGTCTTCTGCGAGTCCGTTCGCAAGCTTCGCGCTCGTCTCAAGAATCCGCCATACAGCGTCGAGGACTATCTCGGCACACTGACACAGCAGGGCCTCGTTGCTACGGCGGCCGAGCTCGAAGCGTTCGCCGCTCTCCTATGAACCCTCGTGATCCACAACCGTAGGGATTGCTATCCGCTGTCCTGGGGTCACGCGATCCGAGTGCTACCGTTTCCACATCCATTTCAACAGCATGGCTGTGGAAATGAGGAACCGCGTTGTCGGCTTCCTGGGATCGCATGTCGCCTATGGCAATGACAGTTTCTGCGCGGCAGACCAAGGCAAAGAAGCGGGAGCGAATAGCGTCCATGTTCCATGGCAACCGAGTACCTCTGGCCAATCGCGGTATCGTCTTCAAGTCGCCGACCGAAGTGCTGGCGATGATCCCGTGACCGTGCATGATGTAGATATTAGGGAAGATAACCTGAAGCTAGAAGGCAAGCAGCAAGCGAGCTGGAACGAAATTGCGCACGCCAGCCACTACTTCTTGGGCCCCGCTGAAAGGAAAATGCACGCTTACGGACCAGTGACCGGCACGTGTTGGCCCCTGTGATTACCGCTTCTAAAGAGCCAGACCCTAAAACCAACTGTGCGCTACCCACCCCATCCCAGATGATCCCAACTCAGTCTTGCTAGGGCCGCTTCGGGTTCCGACCTCCCGCAGCTCAAGTCCACGGCGTCCTTCCCTGTTCATATAGTCATGGAAAGCCCGGTAGCGCTTCTCCCAGACAGTGCCGGCGATATGGCCTCGGCCTTATCCCAGTCCGCAGTCTTCACCGAGCCGCGACAATCACGACCGGATTACGGTCCCGTGGTTGCCGCTCCTTGGTCTGGCTCGTGCTGATAAAGGGAAGAAACCGCCCTATGATAAAAAACTACAATTTATTTGACATGTGTAGTTTTAGTACTACTATCCATTTGGAACGACAAAAAGGGGGAACCAACAATGACAACCTTCCATCTAAAAACTGCTGGCTATGCGGCCGCTTTACTCCTCTCCATGGGAGTTGGCGCTCAGGCCGACAACCTGACCGTATATTGCCCCATGTCTGAAGACGACTGCACATCCGTGTTGCAGGCCTTCAAGGATGACACGGGCATCAGTTCTTCGTTTGTTCGTATGGGAGCGGGCGAGGTTCTTGCCCGCATTCGTGCTGAGGCCGCAAATCCGCAAGCGGCCCTCTGGCTTGCGGGGGCCGCAGATCTCTTCATTCAAGGCGCCACTGAAGGTCTCCTCGAGCCCTATGCATCAAAGAACATTACGAACGTCGACGCAAAATTTCTTAGTCCGGATAATGCTTGGACGCCGATTGCCGTTTCGCCCGTAGCCTTCTTTTACAATCCCGATTATCTAAAAAGGCTCGGGAAGGAGCCGCCGACAAGCTGGAAGGACTTTTCCGATCCCGCTTACAAAAGCGCCATCGTGCT
Source organism: Ochrobactrum sp. Marseille-Q0166 (assembly GCF_014397025.1). Lineage (NCBI taxonomy): Bacteria > Pseudomonadati > Pseudomonadota > Alphaproteobacteria > Hyphomicrobiales > Brucellaceae > Ochrobactrum > Ochrobactrum sp. Marseille-Q0166. Next base: position 403,905 of record NZ_JACJUO010000001.1, read on the forward strand.
GACCCACCCAGCCTCCTCCGGCACTGCCTTTGTCGTCCTGTCAACGCTCGTGCAGATCTACGGAGAGGATGAGGCATTCCAGATTCTCAAGGCAATCGATGGCAACGTCCTGCAATATGCCCGCTCGGCAGGCAGCCTGACGCAAATGGTCGCCAGTGGCGAGGTGGCAATCTCTATGGCCTACACGCACGGGCTGGAAGTGGCGATCAAGCAGGGGTATCCAGTCAAGGTGTCTTTTCCAGAAGAGGGCACGGGGTACGAACTAAACTCTGCCGCCCTCATTGCGAATGCGCCAGCAGACCAGCGCGATGCCGCTAAAGCCTTCCTTGACTGGGCAGTCTCGGAGAAAGGTCAGCATGCGCTTGGAGTCACGCATCGTGAGGCGGTGGTCGCTGGCATCTCCAACCCCGATCTCCAGATCAACACAAGTTCGGTCAAGCTGATCCGCTACAATTCCGAGTGGGCTGGGAAGAGCCGCGCCGCTCTTCTCGAACGCTACGAAAAAGACGTGCGCAACGCCTCAGCGGCAAAATAATAGGAAGTATTCATCCGGCGCGGAATGCGGTGTGTGTCTCGATGCGATCACGTCTCGCCCGTGCCGATGTCAATCCCGTTCTGACTGTCTTTCCCACGAGGAGAAAACCTGTGGCCCATGAAACGGTTCACCGACGGCTATCCGATTCAAGAGGAAAAATTCTCGCAGATCCTTGGCTTTTCGGTATTTTCCTGCTTTTGACGGCGTCTGTGCTCCTCTTTGCCGTCCTGCCGGTTCTTAGCGTATTACGGTTGGCTGTAACGACGGGAGAGGGCTCGGTTGCCCAGCTTCTCCTTCACCGCCTGCGCGCTCCCCTTCTGTGGAGGACACTTGGTAACACCCTTCTGTTGGGGGTGGCGTCCGCCGTTGTCTCGACCATTGTTGGCTTCATTCTGGCCTTTGCGTTAACCCGCACCAACTTGCGGGGAAAAGCCTTCATTCATCTCATCGCGCTATTGCCGATCATTTCCCCGCCTTTCGTAATAGCTCTTTCGATGATCCTTCTATTCGGGCGCAGCGGCCTCGTAACCAAAGAGCTTCTGGGAATTATGGGGGCGAATGTCTTCGGCTTCCACAGCCTGCTGTTCATCCAGGTGCTGGCGTTCACGCCAATTGCGTATCTGAACATGCGTGGCATGCTGATGGCGATCGACAGCACTCTCGAGGATGCTGCAGCCGTGCTCGGAAGCTCGCAATGGATGATCTTCTCGAAAATCACGCTGCCCCTCTCCGTGCCAGCGATTCTCAGTTCCATGCTACTGGTTTTCGTCAAGTCCATCGAGGATTTCGGCAACCCTCTCGTTATCGGCGGAACGTTCAGCACGCTGGCAGTGGAAGCGTATTCGCAGTTCATCGGCTATTTCAATGTCGGTGTCGGCGCCATGTTCGCCAGTATTTTGCTCTTTCCGTCACTGCTCGCCTTCATGATCCATCGGTACTGGATTAGCGCCCGCAGTTACGTGACCGTGACGGGTAAGCCCGCCGCTCAGTCCATTAGACTCGTGAGTCCGCTCCTCGTCGGGCCGCTCGGGTTGTTCTGCTACGCTTTCGTCGGCCTGATCCTGGCGCTGTACGGCACGGTCGTCGCGATCTCCTTCACCCATATACCCGGAATCGACTGGTCTTTCACCACGGAACATTACACGCGTGTGTTCACTGCGGGATTGCGGCCGCTGTGGAACTCGATGACCCTGGCGGGCGTTGCCACCCCGGTAACAGTATTCGGTGGCATCGCCATTGCCTATATTCTCACCCGCTGCTCGTTTGCAGGCAGCGCTCTGCTACGCTGGGGTACGCTGATTTCGTTTGCCGCACCGGGCACGATCATCGGCATCGGTTATGTCTCGCTATTTAACACGCCGCCTCTGGTTTTGACCGGTACCGCCCTGATCATAGTCGCAGCCATCGTCGTCAAGACGCTTCAGGTCGGTATCGAGGCCGGCTCCAACCAGCTCAGGCAGATCGATCCGGCAATGGATGAAGCGGCCCTGACACTCGGTGCATCTCGCATGAGAACCATCGGAAAGATCACCTTGCCTTTGCTCAAACCGGCGATCTTCACCGCCACGGCCTATGCCTTCACGCGGTCCCTCACGACATTAAGTGCCGTCATCTTCCTCGTTTCAGCCAACTGGACGCTGATCACGGTTACCATCCTCAATCAGGTCGAAACATTGCGCATGGGGCTTGCTGCCGCCTACAGCGTCGTTCTCATCGCCATCGTGCTCGCCCTTCTCGGGGCCCTGCAGATAGTGATGGGCCGAACCACCTACAACGACAGGTAAAGCCATGACGCGGGTCATTCTCGAGAATATCGACAAGATTTATGCCGGACGCCACGGGGCCGCCGGTCCCCATGCGGTCCGGGGGATTAACCTGACGATTGGAAGCGGTCAGCTCGTGACACTGCTTGGCCCGTCCGGTTGCGGAAAGACAACCACGCTGCGCATGCTGGCGGGCTTTGAAACTCCCACTTCCGGGCGAATCTTTATCGATGACCAAGATATAACCAACAAACCGGTTAACCAGCGCGGCATCGGAATGGTTTTCCAGAGCTATGCGCTCTTTCCGCATATGAGTGTCCGTGAAAACATCAGCTTCGGCCTCAATGTCCAGCAACTGTCCCGGGATGAAATCCACAGCCGGGTCGAGGATGTTATGGACATTATGGCGCTTCGGCGCTTTGCCGATAATGCGCCCGCTCAGCTATCTGGTGGACAGCAGCAGCGCGTGGCGCTGGCGCGGACGGTCGTGACTCGGCCCCGGGTACTGCTGTTCGATGAACCGCTGTCCAACCTCGACGCCCAGTTGCGCGAGCGCATGCGCGACGAGTTGCGCATGCTTCAGCAGCGCCTCGGTATCACCAGTCTCTACGTCACGCATGATCAGAACGAGGCCATGGCGATTTCGGACCGGGTGATCGTCATGAACGGCGGCGTTATCGAACAGGACGACGCGCCGACGAATATCTATGCTCGGCCCGCGACAGCCTTCGTCGCCGAATTCATGGGCAAGGCCAACATCCTCAAAGCCGCGGTTGAAACGACCGAAGAGGATAGACCGGGCGTTCGCATCGGAGGAGCGATGCTGCAATTGGACTGGCCGGGCCACACGCTGCGGGCGGGTGAGACGATCGATTGCGTGATCCGGCCCGAGCAGATCTCCATCGACCCCACCGGACCCGTCGAAACCTCTGTTGAACGCGTCGTCTATCAGGGCGCCTATGTTGAATATGGTGTGAGTATCGACGGTCAGCCTTGTAACGTCATCGACTATCGCTACCACGCCAACGGGATCCGCTCGCCTGGGGAAACTTTACGTCTCGGCTTTGGCGCAAGTACGCCGTGGCCTCTAGGGCCGACGAAAAGGCACGTTCACACATGAATACAGCGTTCGAAACTTTGGTTACGACAACCGCCATCCTTGCGGCTAGAACAGCCGGTGCGGCAATCCGCGACGCCTTTCTTGCGGCTGAAGGCGGCGCCAAAATTGCGATAGAAAACAAGACCAGCTACGCCGATATCGTTACCGAAGTCGACCGGGAAGCGGAAGGTATTATCGGCCGCCTTATCTTTGAAGGTGTTCCTCAATCACGAATACTAGGTGAGGAGCAAGGGTGGCAGGGCGCCTCCGACGAGGCGGTGACATGGTATGTGGACCCGATCGACGGCACGAGCAATTTTGCCTCGGGCCTCCCCATCTTCTGTGTCTCGATCGCTGCCTTTACGAACTACGGAAGACCCTTGTGCGGCGTCATCTTTGACCCGATGCGCGATGAGATGTTTGTGGCCAGCGGGGGGGAGCTGACCCTGAATGGCGTGCGGCTAGGTTTAAACGTCAGGGCGCGCTCGGATCGTGACGCGGAATTGCTGACCAATCTTCCTAGGGAGGGAAAATACCCCACATCTTCCGAGTTGGAAACCTTCGCTCGCCTAGTCGAAGCCTTCCGCGCCGTGCGCCGGATCGGCTCTTCAGCGCTGCAACTGGCTTACGTGGCCGTGGGGCGCGCCGCAATCGGTTACGACGAAGGCTGCGGTCCTTGGGACATCGCAGCGGGATTGTCGCTGGTGCAGGCGAGCGGGGGACAGATCGTTGCCTGGAATGAGAACGGCGAATGGCTTCCAGCACCGCTCACAAATCCCGCCGCCATCTCCAAACTGGTCGTGGCAAACGCTCATTTCGACATCGAAAATTCCTCCGTGCTCGGTTCAGGCAACGAACGTTTGCGGGTTAGGGGGGGGGCCTGATATGAAGGACGCATTATGGGCAAGGAATGAAGACGAACAGATGCTTGGCTTGATCAGGGGATCGTTGAACCAGTTCACCGCCGCGGAACGCAAGGTCGCAGAAACGATACTCGCCAACCCACAGGCTGCGATTGCTTGGTCGATCAATGATGCGGCCCGCTTCTCCCAGGTTAGCGAGCCGTCGATCATGCGGTTTTGTCGGCGGATGGGATTCGATGGCTATTCCGATTTCCGCATGAGGCTCGCTCAGGCGCTCGCCGTCATCACTCAGGAAACCCGGCAAAAGCCCTCCGATGAAGAGGATCCGATTACTTCGGCCATTCTGTCCCACTGCAACACGGCAATCGAATCTATCAACGATCTGAGCATGGACATAGACAGCGAAGCGATCGGCCGCGCTGTAGGGATTCTCACCGCATCGAACCGTGTTGATGTCTATGGACATGGCGGATCCGGCTTTCTAGCTGCTGAAGCGCAGCACCGTTTCGCCTTTCTCGGAATTGCCAGCGTCGCCTATTCTGACCCTGCACTCCAGATGGTTTCCGCGCTAGCTCTCTCACCAGGTGATACCGTTTTCGCCCTGTCCTTTTCGGGTGTGACAACCCATCTCATGCCGAATCTTGAACTTGCGCGCAACGCCGGGGCATCAATCGTTTCACTGGCACCCTCGGAATCGGCAATCGCACGCATGGCCAACGTCAACATTGCCATCAACGCTTATCGCCATTCGACGACGACCAGCTTTCTGCCGAACGAACGGGTGTCGATGTATGTGATGCTGGATGCGATCATGGCGCTGGTCAATGCCCGCAGAAAGCAACGCTCTAGAGGTCAGGGGAACGATCCGTTCGTTACGACATGATGCGCCGGGCCTAACGGCGTCATAAACTCCATTTCAGCGCAACTGGGAGGCTCACTTGGGTCACAAGATCATTATCGACACAGATCCCGGCCAAGACGATGCTCTGGCACTGTTGCTGGCCTTCGCCAGCCCGGAAATCGAAGTGCTTGGGGTGACGACGGTAGCAGGCAATATTCCGCTCGAACTCACACAAAAGAATGCCCGTAAAATCTGCGAGCTTGCAGGTCGATCAGGCATTAGGGTTTTTGCCGGCAGCGCCAGACCCATGGTCCGCGACCTCGTTACGGCGGAGTATGTTCATGGCCCGAGTGGTCTCGACGGCTACGATCTTCCCGATCCGCTAATGCAACTGCAATCGCAACATGCGGTGGATTTCATTGTCGACACGCTCATGGCTGCCGCGCGCGAAACCGTGACTCTATGTCCACTTGGTCCCTTGACGAATATCGGGACGGCTCTTCAGAAGGAGCCGCGCATCGTAAACGGAATCCGTGAGATTGTCCTGATGGGGGGAGGCTGTTTCGAAGGGGGCAACATCACGCCGTCGGCGGAATTCAATATCTATGTCGATCCGCATGCCGCCGACATCGTCATGCGCTCCGGCGTCCCTATCGTCATGATGCCACTCGATGTGACCCACAAGACCCTTACCACCGCGCAACGTATCTCCGCCATCCGATCCATTGGAGGGCGGATCGGTGACGCCGCGGCCGGGTGGCTCGAATTCTTTGAACGGTTCGACGAATCCAAATACGGCACTGATGGAGCCCCGCTCCACGACCCCAACGTCATCGCATATCTTATCAAACCAAGCCTATATTCCGGCCGCATGTGCAATGTTGAGATTGAACTCGGTTCACCACTCACGCTTGGGCAAACCGTTGTCGACTGGTGGGGCGTGACCGAACACACGAAGAATGCCCTCTTCATCCGCAACGTGGATGCGGACGGGTTCTTCGAATTGCTGGTGAAAAGGCTCCGCGAGCTGGTCTGATTGCATTCACGTCCCCAAACCTTCGGTAGCAGCTTGCAATATCCCGACGATTAGCTCATTCGTAAGTAGGACAGAATTGTGGGAGCCAAGTCACTCAATCGGTTCAAGGCAAACTCCGGACTTCCGGCGGATCGGGGAAATCAAGAGCGGTTCGAGCTTGCTGCTCAGGCACGAGAGCAGTGCTTCACATCTTCAGTTGAAGTCGCCTCATGTGTCGTCGACCACGAACTGCGTTACCTCGAAGTTGGGGAGAGATACGCAAAACTATTCGGTGAAAGTGCTGCCGCGATGATCGGCGGGAACATGCAGGATTTCTCGGACGGCGAGCATATAAGAGCCGCCAGGCGCTATTTTCTGGTGTTCGAGAGCGGATGGACTGTTCCCGACCATCAGCTGCTTTTTGAGCAACGTATTTTGCGTGTCTCGGTAAATCCGCTGAAACACTTCGCGACTGGAGAAGTGCGAGCGATAGCGGTTTCGATGACCGACGTAACGAGCTCGCAAAGATTCGTCGCAGACCTCGCTCCGGAGCCGCCAAAGGCTCAGGTTGATCATTCGAGCTTACCTCGTCGCGACTTACTGGCCGAGAATGTGGAAGACGCAGATGTCGGACAGAAACCAAACGGACATAAGTTTATACCTGCGCAGCAGAAGAAGATACTAGCCTATGTGAATTCACGGCTCAGCCAACCGATTACTGTTAGAGAGCTGTCCGCCTTGGTAAATCTGAGCGCTTCCCATTTCAGTCGTAAGTTTAAACTGACTTTTGGCGACCCACCCTGCACGTGGTTACTCAGTCGCAGGCTAAAACACGCCAGAAAGCTGATTGCAGAAGATGAAGCGCCTCTGAAAGTAATTGCCGCAGAGGCCGGTTTTGCAGACCAAAGTCATATGACGCGCGCATTCCAGAGCTTCGTCGGATTAACACCCGGCAGCTATCGGCAGCAGCTTGCACTGCCTAGCAACGACAGAGATCTGGCAAAATCTGGTCGCGTTTAAAGGTGTACACGCCGTCGGTGTTGTAGAGATCTGAACGTTTATGCAAGCTTATGATGGCGGCGGAGGCAGACGAGGCCCATGCACCTTTGTCCCTGTTTAGCGCCTTTCGCATAGTGAGCAGAGCTTGTAGACTACGGCCTGCGGAATGCTGGCGCTCCCCTCGTTGCATATCGCGGCGCAACGCGGCGTTTCGTTAACCAGCATGTGTCTTCTAATCGTTCGCTCCGAAACATTTAAAGTTCGAGCAACGGTCTTCAGTTCCATTCTCTGGCAGTGGATTGCGCATCGTGCTCGTTGCATGAGGTCTTCAGACAACGCCTTCGGTCGTCCAACCTGAACGCCACGCCTCTTTGCGGCAGCAATTCCTTCTCTCGTCCTTTCACTGATAAGCGAACGTTCAAACTCTGCTAGAGCTGCCATCATATGGAACATAAGCTTCCCACCGGAAGAGGCTGTATCAATGTTCTCAGTGATAGAACAAAAGTTGACGCCACGTTTGCCTAGCTGCTCCATAAGATAAACGAGCCCCGAAAGTGAGCGGCCCAACCGGTCGAGACGCCACACGACTAAAGTTTTGCCCGGCTTGAGAATGGCCATGGCAGCTTCGAGCCCGCTACGATTGAAATTTGCGCCGGATTCTCCGTGGTCGGTAAAGATCTCGTCGCATCCAATTTTCTTTAAGGCATGGATCTGTAAGTCCATTTTTTGTTCTTCGGTCGATACCCGGGCGTATCCGACTTTCATATTTTCTACACCTTGCGGAGAGCCTGACGGATGGCGGAGTACGGGGTCGTCTAGCCGCTCGATAAAATTATCAAAGTAACTAAAACAACCACCGCGAGAGTGTTGACAAAAACGGTCCTTTCTGTCGCCCAGCAGAAAACCCGGAGCGGCAAAAAAATAATCCAATGTTTTCAATGCCAACGCATTGTGTGCGATTGGCAAATCAGGCATGGTCATGAATATGTCGAAAACGACCGTTTTTGTCGCGCGTTTTTCCAATAAAATTCAATACCTTAGCGATCGTTAGCTCGTTGTCGCCCACTGATGAAGAGGGTGCGCCTCTTGGGGAGAATTCTGGCGCTTATAGTGCGGCTCAGGAAGGCGAAAGCGGCGACGTCGATCCTGATGGGCGCGGCGGGGCGGTCATCGTTTCAATGGGCCTTGGTGGTATTTCGGGCCTGATTGTGGGGCTTCTTTGCCGAGGAGAGCTTTTGCTTTCTGGAGTTGTCTGCTCCGTGGCCGTCTTCTGTGGCTTGGCGGGCTGGTGGGCAAGGGGTTTGCGATGACATCTTCAACACCTGAGATAAGCGGAGCGCCTCAAGAGCGCGCGGCAGGCGCGGCTACCCGCATCAGCATTCGTACTCTTTCGTCAGTTGCTGGAGATCATTCGTGCGGAATGGATTCCGGAGAACGCCGTGAACGCTTGAGCACAATCGGAGACGAGCTTAATCTTCTCACAGCTTATCGCATCGAAGCCGGCTCGGCATTTGCGTATCTTCGCGATTGTGGCGAACTGGCGCTGGTGCTAGGTGAGGCAATCGGCCTTGCTCTAAGTATCGAGATCGACGCGGGTTCTGGTCTATTCATTCTCTACGACGAGAGCGGACATAACGGCTGCACAATTGCTGCTGCCAGTATCGAGCGTCTGATCGATCAGGTCATCAGCATCGCCTCGACAGCCGCGAGTGAACTTACGCCGCGCACAATGGATGCCGCCATCGACGTCCTAGTTGGTCGAGCCATTGACGAGGTTGAGCGACGTCTCATCCTCGCACAATTCTTTACTTTGACTTTGATATCGCGCGCTCGGCCTTTGCACTCGGCCTCACGAAAGACTCACTTGGAGAGAAATTACATTCCTATTTGGCTGCGCGTTCCACACAGGAAACCAAGTTGGAGGATGCGCAGTGATCCCAACAATCTCGCCGAATATTGCGCGGGCTCTATCGCAGGCCGGAGGATGGCCTCGATGACAATGATGTTAAGAGTTATCATTAGGTATTCCGTCAACCGGTTTCGGCACCTCGCGTCATGGACACGATCCTACGACCTAGTGCCATTCGATAGAGCTCGATCTCCGGCAGGGTTCTTTAAATTTCCGAAATTGTGGGCTGCGCACCTGAGCTGTGTGGCAGCGTGAGAAGGATCGTACGCATGAGATTCCAGCAACAACCAGCCGCCAATAGGTACACCACGTCTAACGATGTGTCTCGAGGTTATCGTCGCCGCATCATGGCCGTATTGCGCCTTGCCTCCAGTGTGCTTGGTATGCGTCGCAAGAGGTTAGGACTTGGTTTGCTGGGTGTCAGTGGTGCCACAGCTTTGATAAGCGCACTCGGTCCCGCGTTGGCTGAAACGACGACGATACCAAACGGGGTAGTCTGCTCTCGAGCCCAGGACGGTTCAGGTAGTTGGACATGCCACGTGCCGACAACGAACGGTAGCTTCGCTACGATAAGCGGAGTTCCATCAACAGGCCCCGCAGGCATGGACGTTGATCAAGCGACGTTGACAACTCTCGTGAGCGAGAAACTTGGAGCTGGAGCGATCTTGCTTGGCAACACATCCACAACGGCTGCTGGCGAAAATGCAGTGGCGATCGGGAACGCCGCATTCGTGGGTACAGGTGCTATCGGCGGAGTGTCAGTTGGTTATGGCGCGTTGGTTCAGACTGATGCGATCAACTCAATCGCCGTCGGAAGTAATGCCCAGATCCGCAACGGCTCGACATCCTCGATAGCCATTGGGCGTTCTGCTATAGTGGGATTAGGCGGCGCCGCAGTGCCAGCCTCCTACGGCATTGCGATAGGCGATGGTGCTCTAGCGCAAAGAAATTTTGCTATCGCGCTTGGTAAGTCAGCCAAAGCAGCTGATGAGGATACGATAGCGATTGGACAAAACAGTTCAGCTGCGGGAACATATGGCATCGCGATCGGCAGAGGAGCGACCGGGAGTGGCGGCACGGCTTTTGTTGCACTGGGAGCCGAATCGAAGGCATCCAGGGAGTACGCTACAGCGGTAGGTAGAGCAGCGGCGGCGGGGGGATATCGATCTTCGGCCTTTGGTTCCAACAGCGAGGCACTGGCTGATTATTCAACAGCTATTGGCACAGGATCGAAGTCCTCTGCCCTTTATTCAACGGCGATTGGCTACCGTTCGGCGGCGAATGGACAACGAAGTCTTGCGCTCGGGAATAATGCCCAAGCGAACATCGAGAATTCTGTGGTCCTGGGACCTGATTCAGGTGTGAATGCGTCAAACGGCGGCAGCACAGAGATCGGCGCGATCTTTATTGGCTCGAGTGCCGGCAATAAATCGACAGGAACTTGGAACACCTTTATAGGCCCACAGAATGTCGGCAGCAACAGTGCAGGCCGCGCCAATGTCGCAATCGGACAGGCAAGCTTCTACAACGGACAAGGTAACCTAAATACCAATCTCGGCGGTTGGTCAGGGAATAATAGCCACGGGAGCAACAACGTCGCCGTCGGCATCTATGCCGGCGCCAACACGCAAGGCGATTTCAATGTCGTCAGCGGTGAATCGGCAGGCCGTTTCTCGGTTGGTGACCGCAATGTGTCCTCAGGGGTAGCTGCAGGTTATAGGGCCGAGGGCAGTGACAACGTGATCTCCGGGACCTCAGCTGGCATCGGCATCGCGGGCTCGGGCAACGTTGCGCTCGGCCAATCCTCGGCTACTGGATACACAGTTGATCCAAATAGCCTTGAGCTTAGAGACCGTGAGGGGAACGTGGTTAGCGATCCAGCTCTGGCCAAGGTTCGTTTAAACGACACTATCTCTCTAGGCAACAAGTCTTATGTGGCGGCGGACGGGGCCATGGCGATCGGGGCGCACGCAGAGGCGCTTGGCTTGCAGAGCATCGCCGTGGGTTACAACGCCATTGCTACAGGCTCCGTGGCAATGGGAACAGGCGCGCGGGCAGGGAACGGCGGGGCAGCCTTTGGCGACAATGCAATTGCCACATATCTCGGGGGCGCAATCACGGCCGGCACAGTCGCAGGTACGGCCCTTGGTGAGGGCTCTGCTGCGGATATCTCCGGCGCAGTTGCGCTTGGGACTGATGCGCAGGTCACCGCTGTGTCCAGTGTCGCACTTGGCGCCGGCAGCATTGCAGATGGCTCAACTCTCGCAAATGCGGCGTATTCACCGGCTGGGAATGCGAGCGCTTTAGGTGGCGTGAACCCGGATGGAGAAGTATCGATTGGAAGCGACAGCAAAGAGCGTCGCATCACGCATCTTGCCGCAGGCAGCGCTGCAACCGATGCCGTCAATGTGTCGCAGTTGAAGGCGGCGCAGACACACTACTACTCGGTAAACGACGGTGGTACCACAGGCGACAATTTCGACAACGACGGTGCTGTCGGAGTAAGCGCCCTTGCCGCAGGCGTCGAGGCGAAAGCGGCGGGGGATTACAGCACAGCAATCGGAAACAAAGTTGAGGCTGTCGGCCAGGGCTCAGTTGCTTTGGGCCAAAACAGTTCGGCAAACGACTCGCTTGGAGTAGCTATAAACGGTTTTGCGACTGGAACGCAGGCCACTGCGATCAATGGCAGCGCCAATGGTATTGGCTCGGTTGCTATTGGTGGTGTCTCCAGCGGATTGTCGCAGGCTCTTGGAGACGGCACAGTCGCAATCGGCTGGGCGTCGATTGGCGCCAATACCAGTGCAACCGCGGTCGGCTATTCCAGTAAAGCATACGGACAGAGGAGCGTTGCTCTCGGCGCAAACAATTACGCCTCAGCTGATGATAGCTTCGCTGCTGGTGTCGGCTCAACCGCATCTGCAAACTATGCAATTGCGATTGGCGGCACGGCGAGCGTTGAAAACGGCGTCTCGTTGGGTAATGGCTCTGTCGCTGACAGGGTAGCCGGAAACGCCGGTTATGATCCGCTGATTGGTACATTTTCAACAGACACATCGCCTGTTTGGAAGAGTAAATTTGCCGCCGTCTCAATCGGATCAGACGGCAATACCCGACAAATCATCAATCTTGCCGCAGGCAGTAATGACACGGATGCGGTGAACGTCGCTCAGCTCAAGGCAGCCACTGATGCAGCGAGGGTCCACTATTACTCGGTAAACGACGGCGGGACTGCGACGGGAAACTTCAATAACGACGGCGCGGTGGGTACCAATGCATTGGCCGCTGGCATCAATGCATTTGCTGAAGCGGAGTCGTCGGTGGCTGTCGGCAGGGATAACCGAGTAAGCGGCAACTCCAGCGTCAACAGCGCCTCTGTCGGCTCCTCAAATACGATCCTCGAGAGCGCAAACACTGTCGCCATTGGCGTACGCAACGATGTCGTGCAATCCTCCAGCGTCGGTGTGCTTGGAGGCGGTAACAGCATCAATGCCACTAGTGACACCACGATCAATGGCCTGAACAACACGGTAGATACGAGCTACAATAGCGGGTTCTTTGGAGGCGATAATTCAGCGACAAACGTCAACTCATCTGTAGTAGTAGGCAGCAACAACAGCCTAGCATCGTCGGGCAACGTGGGCGTGATCGGCGGCTTAAACAGCCTGAGGTCCACGCTTGCTTCCAGCGTAATCGGAATTGGCAACGCGCTCTCCAATACTAGCCTCACAAGTGTAACTGGGGTCTCGAACGAGGTGAGCAACACGAGCCAAGCAAATGTGATTGGCGTCAACAATGCGATCAGCGGGGGTGGAGAGAATACCATTATCGGTTCTCTCAACACGCTAACTGACGGAACTCGAAATTACGTTGGCGGCTTCTGGAACACGCTTGGAACAAGTCTTTCCGACAACCAGGTGCTCTCCAATCGGGGCACCATATCCGACGGGGTGTCCAATGGTGTTCTGATTGGCGTAAACGGCAGCCTTGAGGCCTCCGATAGTGTCGCTATCGGCACGAGCGCCAGCGTGAAGGTTGCAGGCGGCATTGCATTGGGGTCGCAATCTGTCGCTTATACCGGTCCGAGCGTCTCGGGCTACAATCCGTCAAGCGGCGAAGCGTCGACAGACACTTCTCCGACATGGCTGAGCACGCTCGCGGCATTATCCGTAGGCGATTCAGGCAAGGGCCTGACACGCCAGATCAACGGCGTTGCAGCGGGCACAGAAGATACAGATGCTGTCAACGTCGCACAGCTTAAGGATATAGGTGCGATCGCGAAATCAGGCTGGAAGCTACGTGTGAATGGTGACGCGGAGACGCAGGTAACGCCAGGCGAAACCGTCGAGTTTAAAAATGGCCAGAATATCAATTTGTCTCGAAACGGTTCGGAGGTGACGATTGCTACCGCCGATGACCTGATGGCAACCAGCATCACGACGGGCAATTCGAAGCTCACGACCAGCGGTCTCGTTGTAAACGATGGCGCAAATGTCACCACGATCGGCGCAGCCGGCCTCGATATTAACGGCGGTCCAAAAGTCACAATTGCAGGCATAGATGGAGGAAGCCAGCGGATTCGGAACGTCGCTGTTGGTGTGGATGATACAGATGCTGTGAATGTCAGCCAACTTCAGTCGGCCACCGGTGGCATAACAGCCAAGGGCTTGGACTTCGTCGGAAACGAAGGCTCAGCAGTACACCGCGATCTTGGACAAACCGTCAGTCTAATAGGTTCCGCAACCACCGCCGGTGTTTATAGCAGTGGCAATCTCAAAACCGTCGCGACATCTGACGGGCTCGAAATCCAGATGGCAGAATCGCCAAAGTTCGGCAACGTAACGATTAACGATGATGGAACCGGAAAAATTACTGGCGTCGCGGCTGGATCGGTGTCATCGACATCTCAGGATGCCGTCAATGGCTCGCAGCTTTTTGATGTTTCCTCAAGTATCGTCAGCCATCTAGGCGGCAGCGCAACCGTCAACGCAGACGGTACCGTTACAGGACCGGTCTATGTCATGCAGGGCGGCAACTATTCCACCGTTTACGACACTTTCGCTGCGGTCGATGGCAGCCTTACCAATATCAGCAATAGCCTGACCACCATCAATAACGGGGGTGGCATCAAGTATTTCCACGCTAACTCGACAGCAGCCGACAGCCAGGCAACGGGCATTGATAGTGTCGCGATAGGGGGGCGCGCAGAGTCTCTTGGTGCTGGCAGCATAGCGGTCGGTAACGGTGCGAGCACCAATATAATCGCGACCGGCGCTGTGGCCCTGGGGCAAGGGTCGACGGCTACGGCTGCCCAAGGCGTGGCGCTGGGTGAAGGGGCCTCTGCCTCGACAGCAAACAGCGTCGCGCTCGGCGCAGGCTCCGAAACAGGCGCGGTGATCTCGACGGCTGGAACGACGATAAACGGCAAGGACTACGCATTTGCCGGCAGCTCTGCCTTTGGCACCGTATCTGTTGGTAAGGAAGGAGGCGAGCGAACGATCTCAAACGTTGCTGCGGGCCAGATTTCCGCAAACAGTACAGACGCGGTCAACGGGTCGCAGCTCTACGCGACCAATCAAGCTGTAGAAGCCGTTGTCAGCAATGTGACCGAATTGGACAAGTTTTCCGTCAAGTACAACAATAATGGCGTAACGAAGTCAAATAGCATTACGCTGGCAGGTGGTGACCCGAACGCGCCAGTGCTCATCTCGAATGTTGCCGCTGGCCTTGCCGATAATGATGCCGTCAATGTTAAACAGTTGAAAGACACTGCTTCAAGCACGTTGGTATCAGCAAATAGTTATACCGACAACAGGACGGCTTACGCCATTACCACGGCCAACAGCTATACGGATAACGTTGCAAAGACGACCCTGAACTCGGCAAATGCTTATACGGACAACAAGTTCAATCAGCTCAATGCTGACATAGGTTCCGTTCGGAGCGAAGCGCGGCAAGCTGCAGCTATCGGTCTCGCCGCTGCCTCTCTTCGTTACGATGAGCGGCCCGGTAAACTTTCAGCGGCTGTCGGTGGAGGTTTTTGGCGTGGCGAAGGGGCAGCAGCACTTGGTCTGGGCTACACCAACGACGATCAGACGATGCGCGCCAATGTTTCTGCGACTATCGCGGACGGAAACTGGGGCCTCGGCGCTGGTCTGAGCTTCACGCTCAACTGATTGCTCAGACATGTGCCAAAGCACCCAGAGTTTTAGGGTACCCCGCATTGGGCTGCTCAGTTTCGTAGCCGTTCTCCTCGCCGGCAGCCCTTCTTTTGGAGAACAGGACCAACGAAGCGCGATGCCCTCCGCAGAGGAAGATAGTCAAACGCGGTTCGTCGTAAAACCTTCGGATGTCGAGGTTCCGAAGGACGTTGATCTGGGACACTATCGTCGCATCCTGCGTCCCTTTTTAAACTGGACGCTAATTTGCGACGAGAACCTTCAGCGGCAGCAGCGGGTTTGCAACGTGTCGCAGACGATCGTCAAAACTGATGGAACTATAGTGTTCAGTTGGTCGCTCGCGGCAACACAGGATGGTCAACCGTTTTTCATCCTGCGTGTACCACCAGTATTGGGCACGGGAGATGCAATCCATCTCGATCTTGGCGACGGAGGCTCCGTGGTTAGCGTTCCTATCACCGCGTGTGATCAGAAGATTTGCATCGGCTATCAGCGCGTCGGGCCAAGATTGAGACTAGCGATTACGAAGGGTCTCGTCGTGCATGTCTCCTACTCAGCGGTTACCTCGAGCACTCGAGTGTCGTTTATCGCTCCCTTTGAGGGACTTGCAACTGCGCTCGCTGCAATTTGACGGGCGGGCTAAGTGGGTTAGCCGTCAGTATTTCCGGAAGGACAGAGCATGGAAGAAACTACAAGCTATAGTGATCGCATACTGAGCGCACGGCGCGATGGCGCGGGAACAGCTGCCAGTACAAGTGGGAAACGAGCCGACGTTATTGCCCGTTCGGGTCGACCACGGTGGTTGATGTTTGGTGCAGGCGGTATTCTGCTTCTCTTGGTGGCAGGTTTGGGAGTGTACAACCTCCCACATCTTGCCGGCATCATTGCCCAGGCAAACGAAGGGACAGGTCGCCAGCAGTCAGACGTCGATAGCCGCGGGCAGAATCCGGAGGCGGCGGCTCGGCGCGATGATCCTTTTTTCTCACATGCCAATCAGGCGGGCGTGGAACACTGCGCAAACACATACTCTGCACTGGGACAGGCATTGGCGGCCGGAACACAGTTCATGGTGCAAACCCAAACGGCAAAAAGTGACCCGAACAAGCATGCCATCCTAGGGTTGGTGGGCATGACTTTTCCCGATCGCAAATCCGATCGCTATGTCGGACCTGCAACAGGCCTCGTTTTTGCCGCGCCAACCAGCGCGGGCTGCGAAGGTTCGATGGTACGGATTGTTCCTTTTCCAATGGGATGCGCGGAGACCGTGTCTCTGCTCCCAAAGGATAGCGCACAGCAGAAGTCTCTTTCCGGGCTTTCTGTGTACGCTCTTTCGACCGGAGGTCAGGCCGTTCTTATGCCGGCAGGAGAGGGCTGTATAGCAGTATCGATCGTACGTGCAGACGGGTGACGCCAGGTTTCTAGTGGATGGGTTGATACAATGCCAATACACATGCGATATCGAGATGAAACGGCTTCGGAGACCGTTTTTCGCATGGATCTACTCAGTCGTTGGTCTCCGCGTCTCTTTTTGATCTTTGGCTGGGTCTTACCGATGTCGGCGATTTCAGGCAATGGGCTCGCTTTTGCGATCGCGGCTGGAGGATTGTCCGCGATCGCCAACATAATCGCGTCGATCATGTGGATGCGGTTTCTCGTCTACCCTATGCAACGGGCTCGTTTTTCAGACGTAGGCTGCGCTCTGGCCCGCAGTCTTCGCGGCCTGTCTCCTGACGCGAAGATGGTTCAGGGTTGGTCTTCACCCTTTCCCGGAGCGCTTGCCGTAACCGTCGATAGCAAACTGCTTCTGATTGACCGGACCACGAACTATTTGGTTTATGAACTCCAAAGCAATCAGATCCTAGATGTTCGTATATACGCTGATTTGACCGCGAAACGTAATGAGGGCAGCAGGGTTGCTCGATCGCTGGCGGTGTTTTCCCGCCCCTCCATAGGTAGAGCAGGAGGAGCATCGTTGGAATTGCTGTATCGTGCTCCGCGCCACCATGAGGGAATGATGCTTGCGAGCTGCTCAACGGCTTCCAGAACTGTAATTGAGTTGGGTGTTAATCTGGGGCTAGCTAATACCCTTAGAGAAAGCGTAATGCGTCTTCGCACGCACGCTTCCTAATCTCGTCGTAAATGCTGTTTTGCGTCGGGTCGGGTCGGGTTGTCCATAGCGTGATTTAAGCGTCGCAATGATGAACAATTTCTTGGTCCAGGACAGATAGCGTCAGGCTATAGCAGATTTGTTCAAACCATCATGGCGTGTATTTTCAATACATAACACTTTAGGTATGGCAGAACGCACCACGATCTCGTGAACTTAATGTCTAACGACCGATATGCCGTTCGCTGCCTAGCCGTTTTGCGCACCGCGAGGATGAGGACTTAGAGAGGGGAAAGTCGCGTTCTGGCGCGGCTAAAGTTGAGTTAGAATGATAGTTGGTTACGCACGTGTCTCCACTGAGGAGCAAAAGCTGGATTTGCAACTGCGAGCCCTGAGAGACTCAGGATGTAATCGCATCTATCAGGATCATGGATGCTCCGGGCGCAGTTTTCAGCGCCGTGGCCTTGAAAGTGCTCTTGGGAGCCTCAAACCGGGTGGTACTCTTGTGGTCTGGCGGCTGGACAGGCTTGGGCGATCATTATCAGGACTGGTGCAATTTATTGACCAGCTCGGCCAGCGCGACGCAAATTTTAAGTCGGTGATGGAGAACATCGATACGAATTCCTCGAGCGGCCGATTGATGTTCCACATGATGGGAGCTTTGGCGGAATTTGAACGATCAGTTATCAGCGAACGAACCAAGGCAGGCTTGGTAGAGGCGAGGGCGCGGGGCAGGCGGCTAGGCCGCCCAAAAGCGATAACAGATGACGATGTCCATCGGGCGCTAAACGACATTGATCGCTCATGCGAGACCATGGCAAGCATCGCTGAACGTTTGGGCGTTTCTGTGCGCACTCTAGAGCGGCACTTCGTGTATGCCCGAATGGCGCAGTAAGGTTTAGCGGGCGTCTGGCAGGTTCTGTTGCAAAAATTCAATCTGAACAGAGTACGGCCTATCTCTGGACGTAGTTATGCTGCGAGTGCTTCAAACTGTTGTTTGATTGAGCGTGCATTTGCCGTTGCAAAGATGCCTTGTTGTTTATGCATCATGTGAATGAGTTCAATGCCAGAGAGCGTGATGCCGGCTGCGGTTTCTGACTTGAAACCAAGCATGGAGCGTGTGCGCCGTTTGATGCGGCGATGATCCTGCTCTATCGTGTTGTTCATATATTTGTTGGAGCGAATGGCAATAAGTTTGCCAGCCTGTCTGAGCCGGTTCTCTGTATCACATTGCAAAATAGCTATTCTGTTGGTCTCGCTTCCATCAATGGTAATGCGCACCGGCCTGCCGTGGCGGGCCAGTGCCTTGCGTATAAAACGTTTGGCAGCGCTCAAATCACGTTTCTTGCTGAGATAGAACTCAACCGTATCGCCATTGCTATCAATCGCACGATATAAGTACAGCCACTCGCCTTTGACCTTGATGTAAGTCTCATCAAGGTTCTATTTGCGTGTGACCTGACGCTTCTTCTCATTGAAACGTTCAAGCAGTTTTGGGCTAAAGCAGATAACCCAACGATGGACGGTAGAATGATCGAGATCGAGGCCACGTTCCGCCATCATGGCCATCCGATTGCGAAGGCTCAGATTGTAAGCCAGATACCACCGAACACACAGCAGAATGACTGATTTATCAAAATGGCGGCCTTTGAACATCTAAAATAGTCAGCTCTTTAAAAGCCAAGATACTACCATGCCATCTATTGACGAAAAGTTTGCAACAGAACCCATGCTGAAGCTCGGCAGCCCGACCGAACTGCCACCACGACCATTCCTCGACATTGGCGTCCGCGCACGATTTGCCTGGGAGCTATGGCGTGCACGCGGTGAAATATGAGCGAAACTGAGTGAGCTGAATGTTGTAACAGGCGCACAGACTGGTGCTTTTTGGCGCATTTGCAGCGATAATGCTTGCTTATTGGAGCTTTTGAGTTGTATCCGGAAAAAGACAGAGCCAGAACAATCGCAAGCAATAAAATTGCGCATGAAAACCGGGGAATGGTTCCAAAGGCAAATGTGTTTGGAACAAACTCAAATCAAAACCGGTCGTGATTGAAACAGGTCTTTCGGACATGAAAAGGCAAATGCCTGAATGTGCGAAAGCCAGTGAATCTATGTGCCTTGAATGGTGCGTTTTCATTTTCAATGACGGCAAAGAACAAGGAATCTCAATGTGAGTCAGATCGCCTTCTGGGGTGCGGTCGAATTGGGCCTCGTCTTCTCTTTTGTCGCCATCGGCGTTTATCTGGCTTTCCGCGTGCTCGATTTCCCTGATCTGACCGTGGATGGCTCGTTTCCGCTTGGTGCGGCCGTAACCGGTGTTCTGATCCTTGCTGGCTGGAATCCATGGCTCTCTGCTGGTGTTGCGATGATTGCAGGCTCGATTGCCGGTCTGGTGACGGCAACGCTCAACGTGCGGTTCAAGATTCTCAATCTTCTGGCCTCTATTCTGACGATGATCGCTCTGTTCTCCGTCAATCTGCGCATTATGGGTCGTCCGAACATCGCACTGATCAATCAGGATACGATGCTGTCACCGTTTTTCGGTCACGGTATTCCTGAATATTATGTGCGTCCGGCCTTCCTGTTTGTGCTGGTTGCCATCACTGTCTTCCTGGTCTGGCGCTTTCTCGAAAGCGACATGGGCCTTGCCATGCGTGCAACTGGTGCCAATCCGAAAATGGCCCGTGCTCAGGGCGTACGCACTGATCGCCACATTTACCTCGGTATGGCGCTGTCCAATGCTCTCGTAGCGCTTGGTGGCTCGCTTTTCGCCCAGACAAACGGCTTTGCAGACGTGACCTCCGGCGTGGGTACGATCGTTGTCGGCCTTGCCGCTGTGATCATCGGCGAAACATTGCTGCGCTCACGTCTGATCCTCGTCATTCTCATTGGCTGTGTTGCCGGTTCGATCATCTACCGCATCGCTATCCAGCTCGCACTTTCCAATGGTGACATTGTCGGACTTCAGGCTTCTGACCTTAACATTGCGACGGCACTTCTCGTTACCTTCGCCCTCATATTGCCGCGCCTGCGCCGTGGAGGAGCATCATCATGATCGAAGTCTCCAATCTTGAGGTCACTTTTGGTCGCGGAACACCGCTGGAAAAGCAGGTGCTCAACAAGATCAACCTGACGATGGAGCAAGGTTCCTTCGTCACAGTGATCGGTTCTAATGGTGCTGGTAAATCGACAATGCTTGGCGTGCTGGCAGGTGACGTTATCCCGACCGCTGGCAAGGTGGTAATCAGCGGACAGGACGTGACCCGCAAGTCCACTGCCGAGCGTGCTGGTCTTGTTGCACGCGTGTTTCAGGACCCGCTTGCAGGCAGCTGCGGCACCCTGACGATTGAAGAAAACCTGGCGCTGGCAGCATCGCGTGGAACACGCCGTGGCCTTACCCACGCGCTCAATTCCAAGCGTCGTGAATGGTTTCGCGAACGCGTGGCAAGCCTCAATCTCGGCCTCGAAAACCGCATGCAGGATCGCATGGAGCTTCTCTCCGGCGGTCAGCGTCAGGCGCTCTCGCTGATCATGGCAACATTGGCCGGTTCAGAAGTGCTGCTGCTTGATGAGCATACGGCAGCGCTTGATCCGGGCATGGCTGAATTCGTCATGGAACTGACCCGGACGCTGATTGCTGAAAGCAAGCTGACAGCGCTGATGGTCACGCATTCTATGCGTCAGGCACTGGATTATGGCGACCGCACCATCATGCTGCATGGCGGCAAGATTCTGCTCGACGTTACCGGCGACAAACGCAAAACGCTCGGCGTTGAAGACCTCATCGAAATGTTCCGCAAAGTGCGCGGACAGACACTCGATGACGATGCTTTGCTGATCGAATAATATTACAAACAGCTTTGTTTCACAGCCGCCGTTCAGTTTGAGCGACGGCTGTTTCGTTTGAAAACGAATTGCGCTACTTAATCCTAATGGCGCAAAAGAAAGCACATGAAGTCGATCAGTTTATTGCAAAGCCGAGCAGCTCGTTTCCGGTTGTGCTGCTCTACGGTCCTGATAAGGGGCTGGTGAGCGAACGTGCGCGTCGATACGCGCAGGCGACCAAGCTTCCGCTCGACGATCCCTTCGCCGTCATTCGCATGGAAGCCGATGAAATCGATGCCGATCCTTCAAAGCTCGCAGACGAAGCGCGGACAATTTCGATGTTCGGCGGCGAACGGCTCATCTGGATCAAGAATGCAGCCGGGCAAAAGAAGTTCGCGGATGCCGTGAAACTTCTGGTGAGTGAGCCACCGCGTGAAACCTATATTCTGGTTGAAGCAGGCGATCTCAAGAAAGGCGCAGGCCTTCGCAGTGCTGTAGAGAACGGTTCTGCCGGTATGGCGTTGCCTTGTTATTCAGACGATGCGCGCGGCATAGACGGTGTGATTGATGACGTTCTGGCTGAATGGAAAATGCAGATCACTATGGACGGGCGTCAGCTGTTGCGGGCAAGCCTTGGCGGCGATCGTCTTGCCACGCGTGGCGAGCTGGAAAAGCTCTGCCTTTATGCGCGCGGCAAGGAACGTATTGACATAGACGATGTGCGGGAAGCCGTGGGCGATGTGGCCGGGCTGTCGACGGACGAAGTGGTGGATGCAGTCCTGAATGGCGATCTGTCGCGTTTTGAGGTGACATTTGACCGCGTCGTAAAATCAGGGACTGCGCCATTTCTGGTGCTTAGTACGGCAGCACGTCAGTTTCAGCAAATACAGACTTTGCGCCATATCGCAGACAAAGAACGCAAAAGCGCCTCCATTGTTGTTGCATCTGCCCGGCCTCCGATCTTCTTCAATCGTAAGAAGCTGATTGAGAATGCGGTTAGTCGATGGAACGCTGAAAGCCTTTCGCGCGTGATGGAGCGTCTGCAACGCGCAGTGCTCGAAAGCCGTCAGAATGCGGCATTAGCTGTGCCGATCATCCGCCAGTGCCTGCTGGCGATTTCCGTCGAAGCCGTGAAGCTATCCCGCCGCTAAAACCACGGCAGATCTAGCTTTCAATTGCTTCGAAGCGTAGATAGCCCGCGATGCCAGAACCTTTGTAATTCGGATTATCGGATGGGTGGTTCACGCCATCATTGACCGGAATGACCTTAAAGTCGAAAGGTGAGACGCCGTCGAGACAGGCGGCATTGATACCGAACTGCTGCGGATTGGATCGCCGCTGATGAAAGGTGTAAATCCCGCATTTCGAGCAGAAATAATGCTTAGCCGCACCTGTATTGAATGTGTAGAGCGTCAGCGCATCTTCACCTTCCAATATTTCAACGCCATTGAGTTCGGCGGAAACCGTAACGGCTCCACGCATTCGGCAATAGGAGCAGTTACAGCGGCGTGCAGTGTTAAGCCCATCGGATAGTTTGACGCGAAAGCGCACTGTTCCGCAGTGGCAGGCTCCATAGACAACTTCAATATCGGGTTTCATTCAGATCTCCTCTGTATGGAAATTTTTATTTCCATTTTCCGAGCTTTACCATTGGTCAGACTTGATTAAATTCACTTTCAGGAGATTTGGGAGGAAATTTTATGAGTGGATTTGCAGTTGTAACCGGTGGCAGCACAGGTATTGGCAGGCATCTGGTCTCCGCATTTGCCGAGGCGGGTTACACTGTAGCTTTCAGTTATCTTGACGATCAAGAGGCTGCAGAGACGCTCATGGAAGAGATCGAGCTTTCGGGTGGCCAGGCGCTGGGTGTCGTTTGTGATGTGGGTGTTGGAAGTGAGGTTGATGCGTTTTTCGATGAGGTCTGCAGCTGGTATGGCGATGCGCCGGATGTGCTCGTCAACAATGCCGGAATTCAGACTTGGGGAGCTCTGCTGGAGCTTTCGGAAGATGATTGGGACGATGTTATTCGTACCAATATGAAGGGCTGCTTTCTCAACACACAGGCTGCTGCCAGACGCATGGTCGAAGTCGGCAAAAGCGGTGCGATCATTAATATTGGCTCTGGCTGCAACAAGCTCGCCTTTCCCGGACTTGTTTCCTATACGGCATCGAAAGGTGGTATCGAGCAGTTCACGAAAGTTTCTGCTGTTGAGCTTGGACCAAAGGGCATCAGGGTCAATTGTGTGGTACCGGGCGCGATTCTTAACGAACGCACCATGCAGGAGCAGCCCGATTATGCGGCAAGCTGGAGCGGCATTACGCCTTTGCGGCGGGTTGGAACTGCAGAAGACATAGCTGGGCCTGTGCTGTTTCTTGCATCAGATGCTGCGTGCTTTGTCACCGGCCAGACGCTATGGGTCGATGGTGGGGTATTCTCGCAGGCCAGTTGGCCTGTATGAGCCGTATCTCATATACGTTATTGTAAATAAATGATGATTTACTAGTAATCTGCTGGCTTAACGAGGAACATATCCAATGAATGCTGCATGGAAAAAATGGCTTATCAGCTTGGTTTTCGGAGTGGTGATAGCGCGTTTCGGATATGGCTTTTTCTCGCCCGCAGTGTTGGCCCAGTTTGGGGGAGCAACTCCAGTTTCAGGGAATGTTGAAACGATTATTATTGTAAGCTTTTTGTCACAGTTACTTATAATTGCTTTAGTGACTGCCTTTCTGTCACGCTTCGAAGATAATAGAAAGCGAATTGGTTGGGGGTGTTTTATACTAGGACTTGTTGTTCTGGCTGGGCTTCTCGCGACGATTTTCGTATCAGATATAAGTATTTTTGGGATTATGCAGTCCGGTACAGAGACGCGTAATGATGAGATGACTGCATTCATCTTCTGGCTAATGGTGCTGGTCTTGCCCTTTGCCATTGGGGGGCTTGTTCTGACAATTCTGGGCTGGTTTCTTATTTCAAGAAAAAGCCAGAACAAGATGAGCTGATGAAGTTTTTTTGCGAATTCGGGATACGCTTTGATTGGATGGTGATCCCGACTGGATTCGAACCAGTGGCCTCAAGATTAGGAATCTTGCGCTCTATCCTACTGAGCTACGGGACCAGCAATGCTAAATGCCGCTGTGTGGGCCTGACATTTTCCGACACATACTGTTTTTCATAGCTTTCGCCAACCCCGCAAAAAGCGGGGCAGGCGCATTTCTTTTCCACGGAAAGAAATTAAGCAGCCAACGCTGTTTCGATCACCGACACGAAATAGCTCACGCCATAGGGTATGGCGTCGTCGTTGAAGTCGTATGCCGGGTGATGCAGACCGGGAGTTTCACCATTGCCAAGGAAAATGTAAGCGCCGGGACGCGCTTCCAGCATATAGGAGAAATCTTCCGCAGCCATCATTGGGGCCACATCTGTCTTCACCTTGCTTTCGCCTGCCACATTTTTTGCAACGCGGGCTGCAAAATCGGTCTGGTCGTCGTGGTTGAAGGTGACAGGGTAGTTGTTCTTGTAGCGAACGGTGATTTCAGCGCCGGTGATGGTCGCGATACCTGCTGCTGCCTCGCGAATGCGCTTTTCAGCATAGATGCGCGTATCCTTGCTCAAGGTTCGCACTGTGCCCGAAAGCTTGGCTGTTTCAGGGATGACGTTATAGGCCTCGCCTGCGTGAAACTTCGTGACCGAGATCACGAGCGAATCAAGTGGATCGATATTGCGTGCCACAATTCCCTGAATAGCGAGATGCAGCTGTGAACCGGCAAGGATCGGATCAATCGTGCGGTGCGGCTGGGCTGCATGGCCACCGCGTCCCTTGATCGAAAGGTCGAATTCGTCGGTTGCGGCCATGATCGGGCCTTTGCACATGGCAAACTGACCGACGGGCAAGCCCGGCAGATTGTGAACACCATAGACTTCCGAAATGCCAAAACGATCCATGACGCCGTCCTGAACCATGGCCAGTGCGCCAGCACCACCTTCTTCGGCTGGTTGGAAAAGCAGAACGGCAGATCCGCGGAAATTTCGGGTTTCAGCGAGATATTGTGCGGCACCCAGCAGCATTGCCGTGTGGCCGTCATGGCCACAGGAATGTGCTTTACCCGTATTTTTCGATGTCCATTCGACTCCGCTGGTCTCGGTGATCGGCAGGGCATCCATATCGGCGCGCAGGCCAATGGCCGCACCATCACCATGTCGTCCCTTGATGACCGCGACGACGCCACTGCGGCCAATGCCGGTTTCAACAAGATCGCAGCCGAAAGATTTCAGTTTTTCTTCGACAAACCGTGCCGTTTCGTGAACGTCATAGAGCAGTTCAGGGTTCTGATGTAGATGGCGGCGCCATGCGGCGATCTCCGCCTGGGTTTCGACGACACGATTAAGCAGTGGCATTTCGGAAATATCCTGAGATTTTCAATAAGCAGAAGCATGGAGGATATGACGTTTCAGTGAAAGCGGGCAATCCCTAAAGCGCTCTGCGCTTTAGTCTTTATACCTCACGCATGCGTTATCGGAAAACCGGTTCCCACTTTTCCGCGCATGCGCTATTTGCCTTTTGGTTGCCACATGGCATAGATAAGACCAGTGTAAATCTTCCTTTTTGACTGTTGTATTCGCAAGCCGTTTACGGCTCTTGCTGATTGGAACTACAAATGATTTCGAAGTCATTGAAAATTCTGTGTGCCGCAGCGGCTCTTTCAGCCCTGACATTATCTGCTGCTCTCGCTAATCCGTCGATTGCTGTTGATGTGGCTACCGGCAAGGTATATTCCGCACAGGACCCTTTCCAGCGCTGGTACCCAGCTTCATTGACCAAGATGATGACGGCCTATGTTACATTCCGGGCCCTTCAGTCGGGCCAGTTGACGCTCGAATCTCCTGTTAAAATGACAGTTAATGCTTCGAAAGAGCCGCCGAGCAAGATGGGTTATCGCCCCGGCTCGGTGCTTACGCTTGATAACGCGCTCAAGATCATGCTGGTAAAGTCAGCCAATGACGTGGCTGTGGCTGTGGCTGAATCTGTTGGCGGTAGTGAAGCCGCTTTTGTGAAGCGCATGAATGCGGAAGCTCAGCGCCTCGGAATGACCGGATCTCGTTTTGCCAATCCGAATGGTTTGCATGATGTGAATAATTATTCTACTGCGCATGATCTGGCTGTGCTGGGTGTGCAGTTGCGCCGCGAGTTTCCGCAATATGCGCATTATTTCAATACAGAAGCCATTGATGCGGGTGACGGAAAGAAGCCGCAAGCCAATTACAACATTCTGCTCGGACGCTTTGATGGTGCCGATGGTATGAAGACCGGCTTTGTCTGTGCATCAGGCTTTAATTTAGCCAGTTCTGCAACCCGTCAGGGGCGTACGATACTGGCCGTGGTTCTTGGTGCTGATCGTCAGGAAACGCGTGCGGTTCAGGCTGCACAGTTGATGACCGATGCTTTCCGCTCCAATGGTGCCGGTGTGCCGACCCTTGGCAACATGGTTCCGCCAGCCAGCAGTGCCGTTAATCAGGCCGTCGATATGCGCAAGGCCATTTGCAGCCAGCAGGCGATGGCTGATCGCTGGGACGGACGCGATGTCGAAGGACGCTTGCAGCTTAATTCGCCCTATATTCATGCAATGACGCGTGAGCCGGTGCCGGTTCAGGTTGGGCTCGTATCCGCGCCACCCGCCAAAATTACGCGTGTTGGCCAGCTTGATATTTCGCAGGTCCCAGTGCCTATGCCTCGTCCGCAGCGCGCTGCCGCTTCAATAAATTAAGATCGTATCATGCCACATCCAATTCCTGTTTCTGTGCTCACCGGCTTTCTTGGTTCGGGCAAGACAACGCTGCTCAATCGGTTGCTGAAAGATCCGGCGCTCACCGATACCGCCGTTATCATCAATGAATTTGGTGAAGTGAGCATTGATCATCTGCTGGTTGAAAAGGCCAGCGAAGGCGTTATCGAACTTGCCGATGGTTGCCTGTGTTGCACCGTTCGCGGCGAACTGGTGGATACGCTGGCCGATCTGATCGACCGTCTCCAGACGGGGCGTATCAACGCACTGAAACGGATTATCATTGAGACTACGGGTCTTGCCGATCCGGCACCTGTGCTGCAGTCGATCATGGGACATCCGGTGCTGATGCAGGCACTCCGCCTTGACGGTGTGCTTACGACGGTTGATGCCGTCAATGGAATGGCCACACTCGACAATCATGAGGAAGCCGTTCGTCAGGCAGCGATGGCTGATCGCATCATCATCACCAAGGCTGATCTGCCGGATGCGCAAGCCGGACTTGCAGAACTCAAGACACGGCTTCGACAGCTTAATCCGGGCGCTGATATTCTTGAAGCATCCGATGGACGCACCGGCTATGCGGCCCTGTTTGAATGCGGGCTTTATAACCCGGAAACAAAGACAGCCGATGTTCAGCGCTGGCTCCGCGCTGGGGCTTTTGAAGATGATCATCACCAGCATCATCATGAGCACCACGATCATTCTCACCATGAACACGATATGCATTCCGGGAATGATCATGTCTGTGGACCGGATTGTGATCACGATCATGAACGCGACCACCACCACCATCATCATCATGATGACGCCATTCGTTCCTTCTCGTTACGCCATAAGGAACCGATCCCGTTCTCCACTTTCGAGATGTTTCTCGACCTGTTGCGCTCGACCCATGGCGAAAAGCTTCTGCGCGTAAAGGGCATTGTTCAGATCGCCGAAGACCCAGATCGTCCGCTGGTCATTCATGGTGTGCAGAAAATCTTCCATCCGCCAGCGCGCCTGCCGAAATGGCCGAAGAATGAGCACGAAACCCTGTTGGTGATGATTGTGAAGGATTTGCCGGAAACCTACGTGCGCGAGCTTTTCGATGCGTTTCTCGGCAAAGCAGGCATTGATCGTCCTGACCGCACTGCGATGATGGATAATCCGCTGGCTATTCCGGGCTATTCAGCGCGTTAGAGCGCGTGCGCCTTCTTG
The DNA here is from genome assembly GCF_014397025.1 of Ochrobactrum sp. Marseille-Q0166. NCBI lineage: Bacteria > Pseudomonadati > Pseudomonadota > Alphaproteobacteria > Hyphomicrobiales > Brucellaceae > Ochrobactrum > Ochrobactrum sp. Marseille-Q0166. The sequence goes on from NZ_JACJUO010000001.1 coordinate 432,024, forward strand.
GGCGACAAAGGTCGCTATAAAACTCTAGAATTATGCCCTAAACCTTATTTCTTCTGGATGAGAAAACGGTGAAGGCTTTCGTCACGCTCCTGCTTGAGCAGGGCGTGGCCTTCCTGCGTACAAAAATGCGGTAGGTCGATGCCGGATAAAGGGTCGGTCGCTTCGACCCAGAGGAGCGCGCCGCTCGGCAAATCCTGGAGGCGATTGCGTGTCTTTAAAACGGGAAGAGGGCACTTAAGCCCTCTCAGATCATAGACGGGAACGTCTTTATCCATCTGGTGTTAATTACCGCTCAGCTTCCACCAGGCTTTTTTCTTTTCAGGAGCAGGTGCTGTGACAGTATCTGGGACGGTGCTTGCCGTGGTCATCGGAGAAACAGCTGCCGGATTTACCTGCGGAACAGGAATAGTGGCAGTCTGAGCCGAATTAGCAACTGCTGGCGTTGCTGCGATAGCTGTCGCTGGCTGTGCCGAGATCGGCGTTGCCGCAGGTTGGATATCCGGTGCATTTGGCGTTTCAGCGGATGCTGGCGAAAGCGACGGCGGTTCGCGCGTTACCTTTTCTCCGCGTGCACGTGCTGCACTCCATGCGGAAACCAGCTTGGCTTCTGCAATGCCTTGAATGGAAGGAGCAGGCTTCTTTTGTGCTGCGCTGAATGCGGACTGGAACGTTTTTTCATAAGAAGACGTATAGGCCATGGATTCCGCGCCGACCGAAGGCGGGCAGGCATCGGTCGCTGAAAGCGGCTGACCATCCGGCGTCGGCACGTTGAAGACATAACGCTTTTCGCAGACATCAACCTTTGGCGGAACCTTGGTTGTTTCAAAGGCATCGTAGCCTTGCTTTAGCATCTTCCAGAATGCGTAGTTCTGATCGTTTTTGTAACGCGCCATATTGGCTGCGGTCATACGAAATGGGAAAGCCTGGATCTGAAAATCGCGCTGGCCGCCCTTGAAGGCATCGCGGCCAAAGGCGTAAATCTCGCTGACACTTTCATCGGTCATCGAATAGCAGCCTGATGACGAGCAGGCGCCATGCACCATGAGATTTTGGCCGGTGCGGTTGTGGGCTCGGTCATAGGCATTCGGGAAGCCAATGTTGAAGGCAAGGTGATATTGCGAATTCGGATTCATCTGCCCCGGACGGACGGTGTAGAAACCTTCTGGCGCCTGACGATCACCTTCGATGAATTTCGGGCCGAGCTTACCGGACCATTTGCAGATTTCATAAGAGGCAATCTGGTCGTATTTGCCATTATTCTTCTGCTTCCAGACTTCAAGCACGCCTTCTTCCTTGAAAATACGCACCATGACCGGCGAAGTGCGGCTCATGCCCTTCGCTTTCATCTTGGCGACGATTTTTTCCGGAAGCGGCTTTTCAGCCCGCAGGCTGAGATCGGAAACGGACGAACCCTGACAACCCGCAAGCAGAGCGGATGCCATGAGAGTTCCAAAAAGTGCGGTTCTGATCTTCATATCGCATCAAGCCTGTTCGAAATCTGAATTTTCAGTATTCGGATGTTAACAACTAAACCTTTCGGTATCGTTGATAAATCGTTGCTCAAATACCTAAAAAACAGCGTGACCGCAATATGGCGGAAATCACGGCATGATGCAAATCCGGTGCACCAAAGGCGCACCGGAGCCAAAAACCAGGTTTTATGGTAAATTAAATGTTACGACCGATGTCGAGGAATTTCTGGCGACGTTCCTGCTTGAGCGTTTCGCCATCGACATCCTTCATCGAACGCAGCGAGGCGGTGATGATATCGCCTGTTGCCGCAATAACCGCATCCTTGCCGCGATGTGCGCCGCCCAGCGGTTCCGGGATGATGCCGTCGATGATCTTGAGATCGAACAAATCCTGTGCGGTGATGCGCATGTTGGAAGCGGCATCCTTTGCACGAGTGGAATCGTGCCAGAGGATTGAAGCTGCACCTTCTGGTGAAATCACCGAATAGATCGAATGTTCGAGCATATAGACGCGGTTTGCGACAGCAATTGCGATCGCTCCGCCAGAACCACCCTCACCGATGATGATAGAGATCACAGGCACACGCAGATTGAGGCACGCTGCTGTAGAGCGAGCAATGGCTTCTGCCTGACCGCGTTCTTCAGCGCTCACACCCGGATAGGCGCCCGCAGTATCAACGAAAGTAATCAGTGGCAGCTTAAAACGGTCTGCCATTTCCATGATGCGCACAGCCTTGCGGTAGCCTTCCGGACGGGCAGAGCCAAAATTGTGCTTGAGGCGCGTCTTGGTATCTGAGCCCTTTTCATGACCGAGGATTGCAACAGCCTGACCATTGAAACGGGCGAAGCCACCCTGAATGGCTTCATCATTGGCAAACTGACGATCACCGGCCAATGGTGTGAATTCCGTAAACAGCTTGTCGATATATTCCAGGCAGTGCGGGCGATCCGGATGGCGGGCGATCTGCGCCTTCTGCCATGGGGTGAGCTTGCGGTAGATATCCTTGAGCGCATCGCCCGAGCGTTTCTCAAGACGGCTGATCTCGTCGCTCATCTCGACGCTGCCCTGTTCCTGAGCAAGTTTTTTCAGCTCAAGAATCTGGCCTTCGAGGTCGGCGACGGGTTTTTCAAAGTCGAGATAGTTATACATCGGGCCTGACTATTGTGCGTTTCCAGAGATATCGGGCATAAAACACGCTAGATAACGGCTGTTTTACGACGCCTTACATATTTACTTCGTTCGCATCTTGCAAATTTTTCTGAAATTCTCTTAACCGCAGAGCGCTTAATCGGCAAGCGGATGATGCTCACTTACCAGCTTATGCAGCCTTTCTTCGAGAACGTGGGTGTAAATCTGGGTGGTAGAAATGTCCGAATGACCGAGCAATTGCTGCACAGTTCTTAAGTCAGCACCGTTTTGCAAAAGATGGCTGGCGAAAGCGTGGCGCAGGACATGCGGAGAGATCGAGGTGCTGGAAAGCCCAGCTCTTGCCGCAAGTGTCTTAAGCTCACGGCCAAAAACTTGACGTGCAAGATGACCACTTTCGGAGAAGGCCGGGAACAGCCACGGATTTTCATCATAACCTGGAAGAGCATCGCGTAAAGCCAGAAACACCTGCAATGCCTCGCGTGCTTTTTGCGACAAAGGCACCATACGGTCCTTTGAACCTTTGCCGCGCACAATCAGGAAACGGTGATCGGTGCGGGCGACGCTAACAGGAAGGCCGACAAGTTCGGACACACGCAAGCCTGTGGCGTAGAGCGTTTCAAGCAGTGCGTGAAGGCGCAGAGCCTTGAGGCGGTCCGAAGGTTCGGATGCTTCTTTCGCCTCAAGTTCGGCACGATCAAGCAGACGACCGACATTTTCAACGCTTAATATTTTGGGCAGCGGCTTCTGCTTTTTGGGTGCATCAATGATACTGGTGGGGTCGTCCTCCCGAAAGCCTTCCGCATAAAGAAAACGATAAAACTGTCTAAGAGCAGATAAACGGCGGGCTTGCGATGTTGCTGCGAAACCTTCATCGGCCATGACGTTGAGAACACGTCGTATGTCATCTGTTTTTGCCTCGGCGAGATTAATACCGCGTGCCGAAAGTATATCCGCTGCTGCCTCCAGATCCCTTTGATAGGATTCAAGCGTATTGAGTGCCGAACCACGTTCGGCACTCATCATTTCGAGAAAGTTTTCGATCGCCAGAGATGCCCGCATGTTTATTCCTCAGTATCCGTGTTGTTTTCTGCTACTGGTTCGGGTTGCCGGGGCGGAGCAACAACGGTCTGTTTCAGTTTTGAAGACGGAATCTCGATCGTGATTTCTCGGGTTGTCGGCTTCACAAAATTGGCAGCCAGAAACATAGCGCCATAGACTATGGCGGCAATAACAGCGAGCAAGGCGATGATGCGCGTCAGCGTGGGCATGATGCGTTTATGCTGTGCTATTGAGACGAAAGCAAGGACGGGTCATTCTGGCGCATAAAAACCCATGTCCGGTTCAATTTAGCCAATGAAAGCGATTGACGTCGAACGGTTTTTCATGTGGAACCGGAGGAAATGGATGAGGTCAATGAGCAGTACAACAAAACAGACAAAACTTAACGAGCAAGCGGATGCTGTCCGTCAGCTTCTTGGTGCGAAAGTCGTTGTTCTTGTTGGACTGATGGGCGCAGGAAAATCGACAGTCGGCCGAAAGGTCGCAACCATGCTTGGACTGCCGTTCAAGGATGCGGATAACGAGATTGAATCTGCAGCCCGTATGACCGTGCCTGAACTTTTCGACGCCTATGGCGAAGCCGAGTTTCGCGATCTGGAGCGCCGGGTTATCCTGCGGCTGCTTGAAGACGGTCCAATGGTGCTCGCTACCGGTGGCGGTGCCTACATGAATGCCGAAACTCGTGAAGCAATAGCGGCGAATGGTGTGTCCATCTGGCTGAATGCCGAGCTTGATGTGCTGATGGACCGTGTTTCGCGCCGTCAGAACCGCCCACTTCTCAAAAATGACGATCCGCGCGGTGTGATGCAGCGGCTGATGGATGTTCGTTATCCGGTTTATGCGCTGGCCGATCTGCATGTGATGACGCGGGACGATAAGAAGGAAGTGATTGCCGGAGAACTGATTGATGTTCTCACCGCGCATCTCACCAAGGGTGAAACCTAATAAAAGAGCGTGTCGCGCTTGATGATACGCATCACGCTTGCTCTATTTTGTTGTTTTTACGCATGTCTTGGAAAACCGGTTCACATTTTTCCAAGACATGCATTAGGAGGCCGTCTGCATGAATACCCCTCTAAGCGCCGACAGTGTAACAGTTCCGGTTTCGTTGGGGGACCGATCCTATGAAATTCTGATCGGAAAAGGCCTGATTGCGCGCGCTGGTGAAGAAGTTGCAAAGCGTCTGCCGGGCATTCGTGTGGCAATCGTCACCGACGAGAATGTTGCCAAGGCGCATCTCGAAGCTCTGAATACAAGTTTTGCCCGTGCCGGCATCGAATCCACACCGGTTATTGTGGCGCCTGGTGAGAAGTCCAAGTCCTTCTCGACACTGGAAACCGTGACCAATGCCGTGCTGGCTGCTCGCCTTGAACGTGGTGACGCGGTTGTCGCTTTTGGTGGCGGTGTTGTGGGTGATCTGTCCGGATTTGCTGCCGGTATCGTGCGTCGTGGCATGAATTTCGTTCAGATGCCAACCTCGTTGCTTGCACAGGTCGATTCGTCCGTTGGCGGCAAGACTGGTATCAACACCCAATTTGGCAAGAACCTTGTCGGCGTGTTTTATCAGCCGCAGCTCGTTTTGGCCGATACGGAAGTGCTTGATACGCTGAGCGAGCGTGAATTCTGTGCAGGTTATGCAGAAGTCGCAAAATATGGCCTGATAGACCGTCCAGACTTCTTCGCCTGGCTTGAAAAGAACTGGCGCGAAGTCTTTGCAGGTGGTGCAGCACGCACCGAGGCTATTGCTGAATCCTGCCGGTCAAAGGCTGCGGTCGTGGCGCGCGATGAGCGTGAGAATGGTGACCGTGCTTTGCTCAATCTCGGTCATACATTCGGTCATGCGCTTGAGACGGCGACTGGCTATGATTCGAGCCGTTTGGTGCATGGCGAAGGCGTTGCCATCGGTATGGCGCTTGCGCATCGTTTTTCGGTCAAGATGAACCTTTGTGGCGTTGAGGCTGCCGAACGCGTTGAGGCGCATCTCAAAGCCGTCGGACTGCCTATATCGTTGCACGACGTGCCGGGTGGACTGCCTGATGCTGAAAAGCTGATGGATTACGTCGCGCAGGACAAGAAGGTGGCACGGGGCGCGCTGACATTCATTCTGACGCATGGCATTGGTCAGTCCTTCATTGCCAAGGATGTTCCGCCTGAAGCAGTATTGGAGTTTCTGAAGGAACGCCTCTCCGTCTGACCCAGAAAGGAATACGGGAATGATTTTCGAGCTATGGATCATGTGTGGCATCATCCTGCTCTGCATCATCCTGTCGGGCTTTTTTTCAGGCGCAGAGACGGCATTGACCGCTGCGTCCCGCGCCCGAATGCTTACATATGAGCATAATGGCGATCAGCGTGCCACAGTTGTTCAATATCTCATTGGCAAGCGCGACAAGCTGATCGGTGTTCTTCTTATCGGCAACAACCTCGCAAATATTCTTGCCTCGTCGATTGCTGCCAACATCTTCCTGCATATGTTTGGCGATGCAGGGGTGGCTTATTCGACGCTGGCGATGACCATCGTTCTGGTCATTTTTGCTGAAGTCCTGCCAAAATCCTGGGCGATTTCCAGCCCTGACCGCTTTTCGCTGAATGTGGCACGTCCAGTTTCAGCCGTCGTGACTTTGGTTGGCCCTGTTTCTGGTCTCGTAAACTGGATTGTGCGTAAAATTCTTGGTCTTTTTGGTGTCAGTCTGGCTTCTGATCAGTCGATGCTCTCAGCGCAGGAAGAATTACGCGGTGCCGTCGAAGTGTTGCATCGCGACAAATCTCTAATCAAAGAAGACCGCGATCAGCTTGGCGGGCTGCTGGATCTCAAAGAACTGGAAGTCAGCGATGTCATGGTGCATCGCACATCTATGGGCACGATCAATGCCGATGCGCCTGCCGATCAAATTGTTGGCGATATCCTTGCGAGTCCACACACACGTATGCCGGTCTGGCGTGATGAGATCGATAATATAGTCGGTATCATTCATACCAAGGATTTGCTGCGCGCGCTTTACAAGCTCGATAATGACTTTTCCCGAATCGACATCATGAAAGTGGTGCGCAAACCGTGGTTCGTCCCTGATACGACCACGCTTCAAGACCAGCTTAACGCTTTTCTGCGTCGTAAAGCGCATATTGCTGTTGTTGTCGACGAGTATGGCGATGTGCAGGGGCTCGTTACGCTGGAAGACATTCTTGAAGAGATTGTCGGCGATATATCTGATGAACACGATATCGACATCGAGGGGCTGCGGCTGCAACCGGATGGGGCTGTAATTGTTGATGGCTCTTTGCCAGTGCGTGATCTCAACCGCGCCCTTAGCTGGGACCTTCCTGATGAGGAAGCGACCACGGTTGCCGGTCTGGTGATCCATGAAACACAGACGATTCCAGAAGTGAAACAGGCCTTTACCTTCCATGGAAAACGCTTTTCGGTGCTCAAGAAAGAAAAGAATCGCCTTACGCGTCTGCGTATTTTGCCGCTTGATACCGACGGAAAGCCGGTTTCAAGTGTTTCGGTTGCAAAGGTGTCTACGTAATGTCTGTACCTTCCAACAAGCAGGAACTGCTGATAGCAATTGAAACGAGCTATACTCGGCTTGTTTCCGATCTTGCACGTGTGACGCCGGAGCAGGCCAAATCGAAAACGATGGAGGGCCATGCCAAAGGCACAATGATGAGTGTGCATGATCTGGTTGCCTATCTGGCGGGATGGAACGAGCTGGTACTCAAATGGTGCGAGCGACGCGATAAGGGCCTCGTCGTTGATTTCCCTGAAACGGGCTTCAAATGGAATGAACTGGGGAGACTCGCTTCAAAATTTTACCGCGATTACGAAACGCTATCGTTTCATGCACTTCTGGAGCGGTTTGAAAGAGCAAAAAATGCGCTGGTCACACTTATCGAGTCGCGAACGGATACGGAGCTTTATGGCGTTGCTTGGTATGAGAAATATACGCTTGGCCGCATGATCCAGTTCAATACGTCTTCGCCCTACGCCAATGCACGTGGTCGTCTCCGAAAATGGCTTAAAGCGAATGAAACGGGCGCAGTGATCAAAGTGCTCGCTTAAGGCGAATACATACTTACATGACAGGCGCTCTAATTTTTTTAAATATAGACCGGCATTGCTGCTGGCAATTCTAGCGATAGATCAAAGCGTCATATCCGGCGAGGATTGAGCAACTGCGGCAACGCAACTGTGCACCGTCTCCAAAATCGTTCCCATGCATAGTCCATACAGAACCAGCATCAAGGGTTGCGCGCTTGCCGCACTTGCAGCAGCAGGCAAAGCTATTATATCTGGCTAGCGACGTTGCTGATACCGTATTCATTGGTTTCTCCTTTCGGAGTGGCCTCAAGGGGTTCAGAGAATGTTTCAGTCCGTTTTGATTATGAGCTCGCCTGATAGCTTTTTCGCGGCATTCGGAGTTTGTATCGAAACAATCAAGCCGATTGATGGTTTAATCGAACGCCCAACAGGCTTACTCTCTTTGCTCTTCAATCTTAACAGCCTCAGCCCGCGCCGAAACCCCAGAAATTGGGAAGCTTGTTAAAAAATCACCGACGCGTGGCTTCGCCGGGTGCCGAAGGTTCAAGTGCGAGTGCGTGAACACCGGTTTCAAGCTCTTCTTTGAGAAGATCATTAATGGCTCGATGACGGGCGATGCGACTCATACCATCAAACTTGGCAGATACAATGCGCACGCGAAAATGTGTCTCGCCGGTGCCATCATAAACCTCATGATGGCCACGATCTTCGTGATGATGTCCAGCATGGAGATGGCTTTCATTGATGATTTCAAGCTTTTCAGGGGCGAATTCAGCAATGAGTTTTTCTTTCATGGAAGATTGTTTGCTATTGTGAATGGACATTTTGGCCAGTTCTCCCCATATAGACGCTGTGCTTCATATAGACGTCGCCTCGGCGACAATGCGTGGGGCAAATCCGCACAGGAATTGCAATCTGCATCAAAGTTTCGTCCTGAAACCATGGCCAAAACCATTCGGGATGAAATGTCAATTCTTGTTTAATCACTCTTAATTCGCATAATCCGATTCGATGACAACGCACTCAAAACTTTTCGACAGCATCCGCATCCGTCCCAAGAAGGAAGCGGAAAAGAAGTCCAGCGGTCCCTGCTGCCAGTGGGACGGTTGCGATAAGCCGGGCACACATCGTGCGCCAGTCGGGCGCATGCGCGAGGGTGAATACCTTCATTTCTGCGTGGATCACGTCCGCGAATACAATAAGAATTTCAATTATTTCTCGGGTCTTTCCGACGGAGAAATCTCGAAGTTCCAGAAGGATGCGATCACCGGAAATCGTCCGACATGGTCGACCGCATCCAATAGAACCGGTGCTGCACGCACATCGCCGGATATGGCGACACGCCGTTCCGGTTCAGCAGCCTACCAGAACCGAATGCGCGATCCGTTTGGTTTCGTAAAGGATGCGAAAAATAATCCGGGTACTGCCAAAGCTGTGCAGCGCAAACCGCGCACTTTGGAAGTAAAGGCGCTTGCAACGCTTGGTCTTGATGCAAATTCAACTAGCGATCTTATCAAGTCACGTTATAAAGAACTTGTGAAGCAACACCATCCCGATGCAAATGGTGGTGACCGCGGATCTGAAGAAAGATTTCGCGAGGTCATTCAGGCTTATCAATTGCTCAAGACAGCAGGTTTTTGCTAAAGGCCTGTATGGGCTTTTGGAGGTCGAGTATCAGGGCATGTTACATGCTCTGACGGACATTCATCTGCTGTGCTTTTGCGCAGAAGCGATTACGGATGCCCGCAACTGAACTCAAGGGCGCCATCCGGCTCACCGAAAGGCTCCCTGATCGAATTTGAATGTCGCGGCCGGAAAGTCCTGCCGCTCTGGAGGCATGATGAACAAGGTTGAGCGGGATATAGCCAATTTGCCGGATACAACGGTTTCGGTGCGTGAAGTGTTCGGAATTGATTCCGACATGCGGGTGCCAGCCTATGCGGCAGGCGATTCCTATGTGCCGGAAAAAGACCCGGATTATATTTTCGACCGTCAGACGACGCTCGCGATTCTCGCAGGTTTTGCATACAATCGCCGCGTGATGGTTTCCGGTTATCACGGAACGGGTAAGTCGACTCATATTGAACAGGTTGCAGCCCGTCTCAACTGGCCTTGTGTCCGTATCAACCTCGACAGCCATGTCAGTCGTATCGATCTCGTCGGTAAAGACGCGATCGTCGTCAAGGATGGTGTGCAGGTTACCGAATTTAAAGACGGCATTCTGCCTTGGGCCTATCAGCATAATGTTGCACTGGTTTTCGACGAATATGACGCGGGTCGCCCGGACGTGATGTTCGTGATCCAGCGCGTTCTGGAAACCTCTGGCCGTCTGACGCTGCTTGATCAGAGCCGCGTTATCCGTCCGCATCCTGCTTTCCGCCTGTTTGCGACCGCCAACACGGTTGGCCTTGGCGATACGACCGGCCTTTATCATGGCACCCAGCAGATTAACCAGGCACAGATGGACCGCTGGTCGATCGTGACCACGCTGAATTATCTGCCACACGACAATGAAGTGAATATTATTCTCGCCAAGTCCAAGCATTACCAGAATGCTGAAGGCCGCGAGATCGTCAACAAGATGGTTCGCGTTGCCGACATGACCCGTCAGGCTTTCATCAATGGCGATCTCTCGACCGTGATGAGCCCGCGTACAGTCATTACATGGTCTGAAAATGCCGCGATCTTTAACGATGTCGGTTTTGCATTCCGCCTGACCTTCCTCAACAAGTGCGACGAGCTTGAGCGCCAGACAGTAGCTGAGTTCTATCAGCGCGCTTTCGGTGAGGAACTTCCAGAATCGGCTGCCAATATCGTTTTGGCATAAAACTGGATGATGCCTGCCGCCCATAACGGGCGGCGGTGCTTTAGAGCATAATTCGATCGGAGTGAAACGAGGATCGATAACATTATGCTTAAAGTAAAAGAGTTTAGAGCGCGGATCTGATTCAATCAGATCGAAACGCACTCTATACAAAATCAGGATAGGCAGATGTCGGGCCAGAAGTCAGGAATTGGCGATAATTCGCGCGAGCGCAAAAACGGACCTGTGGATTCTGAGCCGTTCAAGCGGGCGATGACGGCGACCATGCGCGCTATTTCCGGCGAGAACGAGCTGGAAGTCGCGTTCAGCAATGATCGTCCTGCGCTGACCGGCAATCGCGCCCGCCTGCCTGATCTTCCGAAGCGTCCGACCGCCCATGATGTAGCCGTTACGCGTGGCTTGGGTGACTCTATGGCGCTGCGTCAGGCACGCCATAATGCCCGCATTCACGCAAGCCTTGCGCCGGAAGGCAAGCAGGCCCGCGCAATCTATGATGCTGTGGAACAGGCGCGCGTGGAATCGATCGGCGCCCGCGCAATGGCCGGTGTCGCTGAAAATCTCTCTGTCATGCTGGCCGACAAGTATGCCCGCGCCAATTTCACCGCCGTGACAGACAAGGAAGATGCACCGCTTGAAGAAGCTGTGTCGCTTTTGCTGCGCGAGAAACTGACAGGACGCAAAGCACCTGCTGAGGCTGGGCCTGTACTTGATCTCTGGCGCGAGTGGATTGAGCAGAAGGCAGGTGCCGAGCTTGCCCGTCTCAGCGATAATCTGGAAGATCAGCAGGCTTTTGCGCGCACCGTGCGCGATATGCTGGCTTCAATGGATATGGCCGAGGAGCTTTCTCAGGAAGAGCAGAGCGACGAGCAGGACGAAGAGAACGAACAGACACCTGATTCGGACGAAAACGAGGATGGTGGCGAAGAAAGTCAGGAAGGCTCTGATTCTGCTGAAAGCGAAGAATCAGACAGCTCCAGCGAAGAAGGCGAGCAGGGCGAGATGGAAGCCACTGACGCCGCTTCCGATGATATGGATGACAGCGAAGACGTCGACGCGGAAACGCCGGGTGACACACGCCGTCAAAACCAGCCTTTCGCGAATTTTGCCGAACATGTTGACTATAATGTCTTCACGCGTGAATTCGATGAAGAGGTTGAGGCGGCTGACCTTTGTGATGAAGCAGAGCTTAGCCGTTTGCGCGGTTTTCTTGATAAGCAGCTTGCCAATCTGCAAGGCGTGGTCGGAAGGCTTGCCAACCGTTTACAGCGCCGGTTGATGGCGCAGCAGAACCGCTCATGGGATTTTGATTTGGAGGAGGGTTATCTCGACAGCGCGCGTCTGGTGCGCATCGTGATCGATCCGACGCAGCCGCTTTCCTACAAAATGGAGCGTGATACTGACTTCCGCGATACGGTTGTGACGCTGGTGATCGATAATTCGGGCTCCATGCGTGGTCGCCCGATTACGGTTGCAGCGACCTGCGCCGATATTCTGGCCCGTACGCTGGAGCGTTGCGGTGTAAAGGTCGAAATTTTGGGCTTCACAACCAAAGCCTGGAAAGGCGGTCAGTCACGCGAAGCATGGCTTGGACGCGGCAAACCATCCAACCCGGGTCGTCTCAATGATTTGCGCCACATTGTTTATAAGCGCGCAGATGCGCCGTGGCGCCGCGCACGCAACAATCTCGGCCTGATGATGCGTGAAGGCTTGCTGAAAGAAAATATCGACGGTGAAGCGCTGATCTGGGCGCATCAGCGCCTGCTGGCACGTCCTGAACAGCGCAAGATTCTGATGATGATTTCCGACGGTGCGCCGGTGGATGATTCAACCCTTTCGGTCAATCCGGGCAATTATCTCGAGCGTCACTTACGCGCCGTTATCGAAGAGATCGAAACTCGCTCGCCGGTTGAGCTGATTGCGATTGGTATCGGCCATGACGTGACCCGCTATTATCAGCGCGCCGTGACCATTGTGGATGCGGAAGAACTGGCCGGCGCAATGACCGAGCAGCTTGCATCCCTGTTTGAAGAACAGGGTGCTGGCGGGGCAAGGCAAGGCCGCCGCAGCGCGGGTAGAAGATAAGATAAAGGGTCTTTGGATCAACGATTTAAGTGCTTGTTTTTACGCATTATCCCGCGCTGCATTTCTATGCAGTTTTTCAGGGAATGCTTTGGATCGATGTTCTCTAGCATATTAGTCTTAGTCCTACCCGCTAGTCTGATCAAGACTGCTTGGGGTCAGTGCTTCGCAGTGTCTGCGCGGCCCGGCGCATAAAGCGCCGGCGCGAAAATCGCAAGAATCGCGCCGTAAGGCACCAGCATCAGCGTTCCCATCACAACCTTCACAAAGAAGTCGCCGAACGCCAGTGAAGCCCAGAGCGGGACGCCAAGTCCAAGGAGTGTGGCAGGCTCTGCAAGCGACGAATCTGGCATGCCCGTCATTGTGTCAATCCATGCAAATTGTGCAGCAAATGCGATCGAGAAGAACAGCACCGTATCGACAACAGATCCGAACATGGCGGCAGCAAATGGCGCTTTCCACCATGTCTTCTGACGCAGACGGTTGAAGACGGTAATGTCCATCAGCTGTGCGATGAGAAAGGCCGAGCCGGAGGCGATGGCAATGCGCGGCGTTGCAAGCCAGATCGACATCAGCACACCCAGCACGAAGCCCGCATAAACGACTTTGCGCGCAGCGGCAGGACCGAAGCGGCGATTGGTCAGATCATTGACGAGAAAGGCCACCGGATAGGTGAAGGCACCGTAGGTGAGCAGCTCACCGAGGCCAAAATGTTCAAACGGATACTGGACAAGGATGTTCGAGGCAGCAACGGCTGCACACATACCTATGACGGCCAGCCAGAGACGGGCAAAAGAAGAGCCTGTATTGGGCATTTTTTTATCCTGGGTGATGGAACCAGCAAAAAAGGCTGACGCGAGTCAGCCTTTTTTGTCGAACTTTAAAAAGCTGATTGCTTATGCAGCAGCTTCAGCCTGCTTTTTAGCGATCTGACGCTTCAGCAGGCGAGCGCGCTGCGAAAGTTCCTTGTCGTCAGACTTGACGAGGAATGCATCGAGACCACCGCGATGTTCAACCGAACGCAGAGCAGAAGCGGAGATGCGCAGACGATAGCTCTGGCCGAGAACTTCGGACATCAGCGTAACGTTGCAGAGGTTTGGCAGAAAGCGACGACGCGTACGGTTGTTCGCGTGGCTGACATTGTTGCCGTACTGGACCGAGGTGCCGGTCAATTCACAAGCGCGGGACATTTTGGTCTCACCTTCAAATTTTTGTTTCTCAGGCCCCGACCCGAAAGTCCGAATTCAAAGCTATCATAGCAGTTTGCTGCTGCTGGCGCGCGATTTCGGACAGGCGGCCTTTTGGGAAAGTCGCGTTTCTATAGTGACAGGAGCGAAAACAGTCAAGACAGATTCCGCCGTGAAGCTCCAAAGCCGCGCATTTACGGCCTTTTGTCCGGTCGAAAGGCCCTTCAGATCATAACTTTGCCAGCTTTTGCTGTTCGAGAGAAGATATAAATCGGGAATCTTAAGTAGATTTGGAGCCATTGATAGTCGAAATCTCAAAGACAATCACGGTATCTGGCAAAAAAGACAGAATCGTTTGCGAGGGTTTTTGAGCATGTCATTCTTGCGGGCGAATGGTGTGGGTTGACAAAGTGAAAGGACATTCTGGCATGATCGAGCAATCGCATATCCGGCGAATAGTTAAGAAGCGGGTTTCGGGACGGGGTGTTGTTTTTCTTACCGGACTGACGATTGCAACCATGTCAGCAATGAGTTCCTCTCGGGCTGATGATCTTTATCGCACAGAATATGAAATCTCGATGTTCGGGCTGTCTATTGCCCGATCAGCCATTGAAACGACGGTCAAAGGTGCCAATTATGGCGTTAATGGTCGCTTTAAAACCTCCGGCATTGCGCGGGTTTTTGATGATACGGACGGCACTGTCTATGTGAGCGGCAGTTCCACGCCAAGCAAAGTAACGCCTTCCGCCTTTGATCTGGCCTATAAGCATGGCCGCAAAAACAAGAGCACAAAGATACGGTTTTCCGGTGGCAATGTGACATCTTCTGAAAATCTGCCGCCGGTAAAAAAGCGCGATCCGTGGGTGGAGCTGACACCGCAGGATCTTATCAATGTCAGTGACCCGCTTAGTGCGCTGATGATTCCCACCAAAGACCCGAAAGCAGTCTGCAATCGCACTTTGAGAGTTTTTGATGGCCAGACCCGTGCAGATATTCGGTTGAGCTTCAACGGTACTGAATCTTTCACCACAAAAGGTTTTACCGGCGAATCGGTGATTTGTTCGGCGAAGTTTATTCCGCTGGCAGGCTATCAAAAGGGCAAGAAGGCTATCGACTATCTAGCCAATCGCAGCAAGATCACGATTTCTTTTGCTTCGCTTGGCAATTCCGGCATCTATGCGCCGGTTGTTGCCCGCATAGGCACCCAGCTCGGGACTTTGAAAATCGAAGCAACCCGATTCGAAAAGAATCAGTAAGCCAGAATTTTCGTTGGTTTAATGTTTGGGGTGCACACATTCATCGTGATTGCCGAGGATTTCGATAACGCGGCACTGGTCGATACGGCCATGGGCCGTGCAATCGAGCATCCGCAAAAGCTCAGTTTTCAAAGACAATAGTTTTGCGATGCGATGCTCAACATCAATCAGGCGTGCACGCGCAATAGAATCAGCTGCGGCGCACGATTGTCCGGGATTGTCCTGAAGGTCGAGAAGCGTGCGGATCGCATCCACTTCAAAGCCAAGATCGCGCGCATGACGGATAAATAATAGCCGCTGAATATCGGCATCATCATAAAGGCGGCGATTGCCTTCCGTGCGTGGAGGCACCGGAAGAAGCCCGATTTGCTCGTAATAACGAATAGTTGGTACTTTCACACCACTGGCTTTTGATGCTTCGCCAATTGGAACATTGGTAATCATTTTTTCACTTGCTCCTCTAGTCACTAGAGGATGTAGACCTTGTTTCAGACAATTCAAGAGTGGTCTTGAAGGGGCAGGTTATGAACGAAATTTTGAAACAGAACCGGTTTCGCGTGGAAGGCATGGATTGCGCTTCCTGCGCAACGAAAATCGATACGGCCGTTCGCCGTGTTTCTGGTGTTGAAGATGTTTCCGTATCGGTGACGACGGGCATGATGACGGTGCGCCATGATGGTAGCAGCGATCTGGAAAGCGTTGCCAAAAAGGTCCGTAGCCTCGGCTATGACATCGAACCATTGGCTGACGAAAAAGCGTCTGCCAAGCATGTACATCACCATCACGACCATGCAGGCTGCAGTGGCCATGATCATGAACACAAGCACGACCACGATCATCATGATCACACTCATGACGAACCTGAAGTAAAGCAGATCGTAACGGGTGCCGACAGTTTACGCTTCAGCGTGGAGGGTATGGATTGTGCTTCCTGTGCGGCCAAGATCGACACGGCTGTTCGTCGCGTTCGCGGGGTGCAGGATGTTTCTGTTTCCGTGACAAATGGCACCATGACCGTCAATCATGATGGCTCGGCCAGCGTTGACGAGATTGCCGCGAAGGTTACGGCACTTGGTTACAAAGCCAGCGCGCAATCGACAGGGGCGCTAAAAGTCCAGCCAAAGGTGCCTGCAAAACCAAAGCGCTGGTGGCAGAGCGGCAAAGGCCAGATGATGCTCGCCTGTGGTGGTGGTCTGGTCGTTGCCTATATTGTTGGCCATCTTTATCCGCCGATTGAATTATTGGCTTTCACCGCAGCCATGCTGATTGGTCTCATACCGATTGCAAAGCGTGCTTATTCCGCAGCCATCAATGGTACGCCGTTCTCAATCGAAATGCTGATGACCATTGCAGCCATTGGCGCTGTCGTCATCGGTGCAACAGAAGAAGCTGCGGCTGTGGTTTTCCTGTTTCTGGTTGGTGAACTGCTGGAAGGTGTGGCCGCAGGCAAGGCGCGGGACAGTATTCAGTCGTTGACAGCACTGGTGCCGAAGACCGCCTTTTTAGAAAGCAACGGCTCCACAAAAGAAGTGCCAGCGGAAGAGCTGAGTGTGGGCGATGTGATTGTGGTGCGCCCCGGTGATCGTATGCCTGCTGATGGCGAGATCAATTCAGGCGAAAGTGCAATCGATGAAGCGCCGGTCACGGGGGAAAGCACGCCTGTCGGCAAAGTTGTCGGCGACAGTGTCTTTGCAGGAACCATCAATGGTGATGGGTTGCTACGGGTCCAAGTGACAGCCGCAGCGCAGGACAACACGATTGCGCGTGTTGTGCGTCTGGTCGAAGAAGCACAGGAAGCCAAAGCCCCAACCGAACGCTTCATCAATCGCTTCTCGACCTATTATACGCCGGGCGTGGTTGTCGTGGCTGCTTTGGTTGCTATTCTGCCGCCGCTGGTCGCGGGTGCCGAATGGGGCGAGTGGATCTACAAAGGTCTGGCCATTCTGCTGATCGGTTGCCCCTGTGCGCTTGTTATTTCGACGCCTGCTGCCATTGCGGCATCGCTTTCGGCGGGTGCGCGGCGCGGCCTGTTGCTGAAAGGTGGCGCAGTTCTTGAAACCATAGGCAAGATTACGACTGCCTGTTTCGACAAAACCGGCACGCTGACAGAAGGCAAGCCGCAGGTAACAGATGTTCTGTCTGGCGCACTTTCGGAAGGAGAAGTCTTGCGTCTGGCGGCATCACTTGATGCAGGTTCAAGCCATCCGTTGGCCTTAGCGATTGTCGGTGCATCTGATACGCGAGGCCTGAAACTTTCAGCCGTTTCGGCAGGTAAGGCACATGGCGGCAAGGGTGTGTCAGGTAAAGCTGATGGGGTCGAGCTCTTCCTTGGTTCGCGCAAGGCAGCCAATGAAATCTCTGCCATTCCGGACGATCTGGCGGCGCAGATTGCTGTCTGCAATGATGAAGGGAAGACGGTTTCTGTTCTGGTTGCAGACGGCAAGATTGCGGGTGCCATAGCTATGCGTGATGAGCCGCGCGCCGATGCGATTGCAGGGCTTAAGACGCTGAAAGCTGCCGGTATTCGTACCGTTATGCTGACCGGCGATAATCGTCGCACAGCAGAGGCAATCGGCAAGGATCTCGATATTGAGGTGCGTGCCGAACTCCTGCCGGAAGACAAGCAGCGGATCGTTGGCGAGTTCCGCAAAGAAGGTCAGATCGTGGCCAAGGTTGGCGACGGCATTAATGATGCACCAGCCCTTGCAGCGGCTGATGTTGGCATCGCCATGGGTGGCGGTACCGATGTGGCGCTTGAAACCGCGGATGCTGCCGTGCTGCATGGCCGAGTGGGTGATGTAGCGGCAATGGTCGAACTGTCGAAGCGGACCATGCGTAATATTCATCAGAATATTGCAATCGCGCTTGGGCTGAAAGCTGTGTTTCTCGTGACGACAGTTCTGGGGATCACCGGTTTGTGGCCTGCAATTCTGGCTGATACGGGCGCAACGGTTCTCGTGACAATCAATGCGTTGCGGCTCTTAAGGCAATCATCCTGAAAGAAAAACCGGCGAAGGAAACTTCGCCGGTTTTTCATTGATGCTCTATTCGCCGATCAGTTCGCGAATGCGCTCGCCGTATTGCTTTGCGAAGGTCACATGCTCGGGATTAATTTGTTTTACTTCATCGACAAGCTGATCTTCTTCTTCCGCATCTGCGGCTGCAAGCGCGCTCATCATGGCGAAATAGGCGAGCAGATAATCACGTGGAGCGATATTTTCAGCCTTCATCACTTCAACCACTTGCGGACGCGATTCAATGCTTTTGACCATGGAATCCATGGAGGGACGGGCATCCTGACCTTCTTCCGCCGTAGGTGAAAGCTGCATTTCTTCCAGCTTGTTATGGATTTTTTCCATTCGGGTCAGCAGATCTTCGCTGAGTTTAAAATTGTTGATTTCTTCCGGCGTTTTCAGCGGCGTGGCGATCGCAATAATATCTTCGGCGTAAGTAATGTTCACGGATTGCGGAAGGACCACAAGCGAAAGGCCAAAGATAGCGGCTGCTTTAAGTTTTTTGATGTGTGAAAAGATCGTCATGGTCGTATCCTAGAACAGGTCTTTGCGCTTGCGGATTTCTGCGAAAACGGCTTCATCAGTTGCGCCCTGCATCCCAAGCCGCGTGCGAATGCGGCCATCGTGGCAGCGAAGAAATGGATTGGTTGCCATTTCAAGCGCGATGCTGGTGGGCAGGGTCATCTTATCAGCCGCACGCAACCGCGCAATCTCTGCTGCTCGCTCTTTCAGTGCCGAATTATCGGGGTCGATAGTCAATGCAAAGCGTGCATTGCTCTGCGTATATTCATGGCCGCAATAAACTGCCGTGTCGCCCGGTAGCGCCACAAGTTTTTGCAGCGAATTGAACATTGTACCCGGCGTTCCCTCAAACAGACGACCACAGCCCAGGGCAAAGAGTGTGTCGCCTGTGAATACGACTTTTGCTTCCGGCAGATAGAAGGAAATCTCACCAGCGGTATGGCCGGGCGTGGAAATCACTTTCACATTGAAAAGCCCGAAGGTGAACTCATCGCCGTCCTGAACGGTACGGTCAAGTGTCGGGATTTTGCTTAGCTCAGCCTTTGGGCCGATGATGCTGACGCCGAACTTGGCTTTGAGCGCTGCATTGCCTTCGACGTGATCAAGGTGATGGTGTGTTGTTAAAATGAAGTCGAGTGTCCAGCCACGGCGTTTTAGAGCTGCTTCGATTGCGTGTGCATCCGGTGCATCGATTGCTGCAGTCAGGTCGCTTTCGGGATCATGAATGAGAACGCCATAATTATCGCTGCGGCAGATGAATTGTTCAATGTCCAAGCGTAACATGGTGTCCTCCTCGATATGTCAGTCTTTTTTGGTTTCAGGCAATGTATGTTTCTGGATAAGCGGCATTTGTGAAAGGGTGAAGACAATGGTGATCGGCATGATACCCCAGACCTTGAAGGACACCCAGGCATCGGTCGAAAAATTGCGCCATACGACTTCATTCACAACAGCTAGAAAGATGAAAAACAGGCCCCAGCGCAAAGTCAGCTTCCGCCAGCCTTGTGCATCAAGCCTGAATGCCGAATCAAACACGTAACCGAGCAAAGATTTACCGAACAAAAGTCCGCCCAGCAGGATCACGCCGAACAGCGTGTTCACGATGGTCGGCTTCATTTTGATGAAGGTGTCGTTGTGCAACCAGAGCGTCAGCGCACCAAACACCAGAACTACGATGCCGGAAATGAGCGGCATCATCGGCAGCGTTCGCGTCATCGACCATGAAACAGCAAGTGCGATAACGGTTGCAACCATGAACAGCGCCGTTGCCAGAAAGATCGGCTCGCCAATCTGTGCAAGCACCGGAAAGCGCTCGATCAGGCTGTCACCACGTGCATTGGCAAAAAAGAAAACCAGCAGCGGTCCGAGTTCCAGCGCAAGCTTGAGCAGCGGCGGGACTTCCTTGCGTTCGGCTTCGGTTTTTTGCGAGGGATCGCGTTCGAAAACGGGATGCTCCATCAGGCAACTCCTGCGATGGCGCGGGCAAAATCCTTGGCCGCAAATGGTTCAAGATCGTCGACACCTTCGCCGACGCCGATGAAATAGATCGGAAGCTTATGCTTGGCAGAAATGGCCACCAGAATGCCGCCGCGTGCTGTGCCGTCAAGCTTGGTCATGACGAGGCCGTTGACGCCAGCAATATTCTTGAAAATCTCGACCTGATTGAGCGCATTCTGGCCGGTGGTGGCATCCAAGGTCTGTAGAACCGTGTGCGGGGCTTCCGGATCGTGTTTGCCAAGCACGCGCACGATCTTGGCGAGTTCGTCCATCAGTTCGGCCTTGTTCTGTAAACGGCCTGCAGTGTCGATGATAAGAACATCGCTGCCCGCATCTTTGGCCTGCTTCCATGCATCATAGGCAAGGCCTGCTGCATCGGCGCCAAGCTTGCTTGAGATAACCGGGGAACCGGTGCGCTCGCCCCAGATATGGAGCTGTTCGATGGCGGCTGCGCGGAAAGTATCACCTGCCGCAAGCATGACTTTGAGGCCGCCAGCGGTCAGTTTTGCGGCAAGCTTGCCGATGGTCGTGGTCTTGCCGGTGCCATTGACGCCGACAACCAGAATGACATGCGGCTTATGCGAGAGATCAAGCTCCAAAGGCTTTGCGACGGGCCCAAGCACCTTTTCGATTTCCGCGCCCATGATATTGCGCACTTCTTCGCCAGTCACGTCCTTGCCATAACGACCGGACGACAGCGCATCGGTCACACGCATAGCCGTTTCAAGGCCGAGATCGGCCTGAATGAGCACGTCTTCAAGATCCTGTAACGTGTCTTCATCGAGCTTGCGCTTGGTGAAGATACCGCTGATGGAATCGCTCAATGAATTCGATGAACGCAGCAGGCCGCGACGCAGGCGCTCAAACCATGAAAGCTTTGGCTCAGGCGCGGCCTCGACCGGCGCTTCTTCCTGATGTTCTTCAACGGCCTTTGCGACCTTGACCTTTTTGGGCTTTACCGGCTCTGGCTGAGGTGCGGGCTCGACTATTTCCTCAACAACGGGTGCCTCTGAAACTTCAGGAGCTTTCGCGACTTCAACCTGTTCGGGTTCAGCAGCAGGCTCTGGCTCAACAACGCGCTCGGGCGCAAATGCTTCAACCACGATCGGTTCCATCACCGGTGGCTGTTCAATCGGGATTTCGATCTCGGCAACCGGATGCTCCGGTTCTGCCTTTTCTTCCTCAACCGGTTCAGCGGCAGGCTCTTCAATCTGTTCAGGCTCTGGCTCACTGGCGATCACTGGTACTTCCGGTTCGGAAATAACCACTTCAACGACGGTGTTTTCGGTTTCTGCAGGCGCTTCGACGGTTTCAGGAAGCTGTGTTTCTAAAGCCGTTTCCACAGCATCAGGAGCGGGCTGTTCGACCGGCTTTTCTTCAACCTCCTTCTTGCCGAAGGAGAACATTTTCTTGATGAAACCCATTGCCATGAAATCTGATGCCCTTAAGCTTTAAGCCGCTTGCGGCTCTGTCTGACGGGTGAGGAGTTTTTCACCGTCATGCCCCGTCACAATTCGTTCGATAATTTCACCAGCGTTACCCTGATCAACAGCGGCCAGCGTAAAGCCTTCCGTGCGGGCAATGCCTTCCTTCTCGATCAACAGGCGCTGCACAGTGCCATTGAGAGAAGCGAGGTGTTTTTCATAAGCCCGGTCACCAACGGCGCGTAATCGTGCGGCACGTTCTTTGACTATTTCGCGCCTGACCTGCGGCATACGCGCAGCCGGTGTGCCTTCGCGTGCGCTGTATGGGAAGACGTGCAGATGCGTCAGGCCGCATTCCTCGACGATCTTCATCGAGTTTGCAAACATTTCTTCAGTCTCGGTTGGGAAACCGGCAATGATGTCGGCACCGAACACGATGTCGGGGCGAAGGCTGCGTACATCTTCGCAGAAGCGGATGGAATCATCGCGTAAATGACGGCGCTTCATGCGCTTTAAAATCATGTCATCGCCTGCCTGAAGTGACAGATGCAGATGCGGCATCAGGCGCTTTTCATTGGCGATTGCTTCCATCAGGTCTTCGTCGGCCTCAATGGAATCAATGGATGAGAGACGCAGGCGCTGCAAATCCGGAACCTGGCTGAGAACGGTTTTGACCAGTTTACCAAGACGCAGGCTGCCCGGCAGATCGGGACCGTAAGAGGTCATATCGACGCCGGTCAGAACCACCTCAGCATAGCCATTATCGACGAGGCGCTTGACCTGATCGACCACGCCGCCCATCGGCACCGAACGCGAATTGCCACGACCATAAGGAATAATGCAGAAGGTGCAGCGGTGATCACAGCCATTCTGCACCTGCACAAATGCGCGCGCGCGGCCTTCAATCGCATCGACCATATGGCTCGCGGTTTCGCGCACTTCCATAATGTCGTTGACGCGCACCTTTTCGAACTGGTTCACGCCGAAATCGGGCAACATGCGATAGGAGTTGGCCTTGAGCTTTTCCTCATTACCCAGAATGAGGTCGACTTCATCCATGGCCTCGAATTTGGCCGATTCCGTCTGCGCAGCACAACCGGTGACGATGATGCGCGCTTCCGGGTTGTCGCGGCGTGCTTTGCGGATGGCCTGACGTGCCTGACGTACGGCTTCTGCCGTAACGGCGCAGGTGTTGAAGATGATCGCGCCATCTTTGAGTTCGCCAAGGCCGGCGCTGTCTGCCTCGCGCTTCATCACCTCGGATTCATAGGTGTTGAGGCGGCATCCGAAAGTTACGACTTCAACGGCCATCAGGCAGCACCTCTGCTCTGATTAGGGGCGTACTCCCATTCGCCGGTTGCGGGATCGAATGTACCATCAAATTCCCATTGTGCGGGGCCGGTCATCATGACGTGATCGTCGTCGCGCCATTCAATCTTGAGCGGGCCGCCGGGGACATTGACCGTGACGCTGCGTTCGGTACGGCCTGTGCGTGCGCCTGAGACGGCGGCAGCGCAGGCGGCAGAACCACATGCGAGGGTGAGGCCCGCACCACGTTCCCATGTGCGCAGGTACATGCTGTCGCGCGATGTGACCTGAGCGATGGAAATATTGGCGCGCTCCGGGAAAATCGGATCATGTTCCAGCTCCGGCCCATATTGATCGAGCGCATAAGACCAGACATCGTTTTCGACCCAGAAGATCGCGTGCGGATTGCCCATGGATGCAATCGACGGCGCTTGAAGAACAGGTGCATCGGCAGGGCCAGCAGACAGATCAATGGCGCGGGTGTCGTCCACTTCATGGGCGAGGGGGATTTCGTTCCAGCCGAAATGCGGCTTGCCCATATCGACTGTAATCAACCCGTCTTCGTGCTCATTGGCGGTCAGGGTGCCAGCCAGTGTCTGGAAAGTATAATCCTGTTTTCCGCTTTCATGGGAAAGCCACTGCACAACGCAGCGCGTGCCATTGCCACAGGCCTGCGCCTGTGTGCCATCGCAATTGATGATCTCGATATAGTGATCTGTGCCGGGCGTCTTTGGATCATGAATCGCCATGATCTGATCAAAAGACGTTGCCTCTTCACCAGCCAGACGGGTGGCAGCGCTTGGAGCGATGTGATCGCTGCGTCCGCGCATATCTGCAACAATGATCTTGTTGCCCAGTCCGTTCATCTTGGCGAAGATGGCCTTGCTCATTGTTGGTTCCGGGTCCTGTCTATTTCGGAGAGGCTCTGGAGCGTGTTTCGTTCTGACTTGGATCAGATCGTCGTTCCGAGCATTTGTTTAACGCGTATCTTAGTCCGAAAACCGTTTCACACTTTTCGGGATGCGCTCTATATGGCGGAAAAGCCCACAAATTGCCAGTACCGGCGCGTTATTGGCTCAAGCCCGGTCTGATTACTGAATTTGTGGATCGGTGTTTACCTAAAAACTGTGTCCTTCCTGCGCCATTTTGAAAATTTCTAAGCTATTTCAAGCCTTCTATGGATGCTTTTGCAAAGATTCACGGTAGCCTGCTGTTGATTTTTTAACCATATCGCCATTTTATCGGTGCAATATTGTTTTAGGTCGAGCTTTCAAACTCGACGGTGCGAGGGGCACTCCCCCAATAGCCAGCCCCACGAACACTAAGGAATTGGAGAACCAGATGGGAATTTCAAAAGCAAGTTTGCTCAGCATTGCTGCAGCGGGCGCTATTCTGGCCGGTTGCCAGAGCTCCCGGGTTGGAGGCTTTGACAACACTGTATCGCCGCCGCCGCCAGCACCGCTGCGTTCTGCTCCTGTGAGTTCCGTACAGTCTGGTAATCTGAGCACTCCAAACTCTTTCCCGACCGCGCCCACGACGGATACGTCGATGCCAGCGGCTGGCACACAGGTTGCAAGCCTTCCGCCCGAATCAGCGCCTGATCTGACGCCGGGCGCTGTCGCAGGCGTATGGAATGCATCGCTTGCAGGCCAGAATTGTAAGATCGCAACGCCACAGACCAAATATGGTCAGGGTTTCCGCGCTGGTCCACTGCGCTGCCCGGGCGAACTCGGAAGCCTCGCTTCATGGTCGGTCAGCGGCAAGCAGCTTTCGCTCTATGATGCCAATGGCGGCACGGTCGCAACGCTTTATTCGTCCGGTCAGGGCCGTTTCGATGGTCAGACCACGAGCGGCCAGTCCGTTTCGCTGTCGCGCTAATCAGACAACTGAGCTAAAGACAGGCGGGGCAGTCGCGAGACGCTCCGCCTTTTTGCAATTAAATGGTTGAACGGAAGCTATCATGTCTTTCGACGGTAATTTGAAGGCGTTCCCCTCGGTTCACGAGCATTATGACGCGCTGGTCAAAGCAGGGGAGGTTGAAGCCGACCCTGCGCAGCTTGAACTGACTGCACGCTATGACCGGCTGATCGAGGAGGTTTGCAGCAAACGCCTGTCGCGCAAATCGAGCGCGCTGGGCTGGCTGTTTGGCAAGCGCAAGGAAGTTGCCGCCGTCAAAGGACTTTATGTTCATGGCGAAGTTGGTCGCGGCAAGACCATGCTGATGGATATGTTCTTTCAGCTTTTGCCGGTCGAACGCAAACGCCGTGCGCATTTCAATGATTTCATGGCTGACGCGCATGAGCGCATTAATGCGCATCGTCAGGCCTTGAAGCGTGGCGAAACCAAGCAGGAAGATCCGATCCCGCCGGTTGCTGAAGCTTTGGCCGAACAGGCGTGGGTGCTTTGCTTCGACGAGTTTACTGTGACTGACATTGCCGATGCGATGATCCTGTCACGCCTGTTCAATGCATTGTTTGCGCGGGGCGTGGTGCTGATCGCGACATCCAACGTGGCGCCCGATAATCTTTATCGCGACGGGTTGAACCGTCAGCTGTTTTTGCCCTTTGTCGATATCCTCAAACAGCATGTCGATGTGATCAATCTCGATTCGCGCACCGATTACCGGCTGGAAAAGCTTGACCGTCAGCCGGTTTATCTGACACCGCTTGGTTCTGAAACGGCCAAGCGCATGGATGCCGCATGGACCGTGCATAAGGATGGTCGGCAAGAAAAACCAGACGTGGTGCATATCAAGGGACGCGATATTCCCGTGCGTCGTGCAGTGCCGGGGGCCGCACGTTTCACCTTCGATGAACTGTGCACGCAGCCGCTTGCAGCCAACGACTATATCGCCATCGTTACCCGCTATCAGACGCTGTTTGTTGAAGATGTGCCGTTGCTCGATTATTCGCGCCGCAATGAGGCCAAGCGCTTCATTTTGCTGATCGATGTGCTCTATGATCATCATGCGCGTCTGTTTATCTCGGCCCAAGCCCAGCCTGAAAAGCTTTATCAGGCAAGCCAAGGCGTAGAAGCCTTCGAGTTTGACCGTACAGCCTCGCGCCTGTTTGAAATGCAGAGCGCTGAATATCTGGAAGCATTTGCAGAAAAAACGGAAGGTTGAGACAGTTCGCATTCCTCCCCTTTTGAGATGCGATCCATCATCGAACTGCCACAGACTCGACTTATAGAAGTCAAGGGCTATGTTGCTCAGACAAGAGCTTGGTTGGAATGTGGTTGTTCGCTGAATGTGTTTACCTTGTAAAAGTGTATGGCCTGTAAAAATGAACGGCGGCCCGGCTGGCGTACTGAGAGTGTGCAAAATTGCTGGACGATGGGGCTCAATTGCCTTTGTTTCGCCAAATTAAATTACGTTTACGTAAGAACATATAAATCTAACCGATTGAAAACATTAGTCGCAAAATAATGAGTTGAGTTTTTTTGCAAAGAGTCCTATCGAACCCAGGCAGCGCAGACGCGTTTTCCGGGAGGAAACCGGATAGCTTCATGCGTTTCTGGATCAAACTTGAGGAAAGAAACAATCATGGCACGCAACAAGATTGCCCTCATCGGCTCCGGCATGATCGGCGGCACGCTCGCTCATCTTGCTGGTCTGAAGGAACTCGGCGACGTCGTCCTTTTCGATATTGCGGAAGGTACTCCGCAGGGCAAGGGACTGGATATTGCAGAATCTTCACCGGTTGATGGTTTTGATGCGAAGTTCACCGGTGCAAACGACTATGCCGCAATCGAAGGCGCAGACGTTGTCATCGTCACCGCAGGCGTGCCGCGTAAGCCGGGCATGAGCCGCGACGATCTTCTGGGTATCAACCTGAAGGTCATGGAACAGGTCGGCGCAGGCATCAAGAAATACGCTCCTGAAGCTTTCGTCATCTGCATCACCAACCCGCTTGATGCGATGGTCTGGGCTTTGCAGAAGTTCTCCGGTCTGCCAGCACACAAGGTTGTCGGCATGGCTGGTGTTTTGGACAGCGCTCGTTTCCGCTACTTCCTGTCGGAAGAATTCAACGTGTCGGTTGAAGACGTCACTGCATTTGTGCTTGGTGGCCACGGCGACAGCATGGTTCCGCTGGCTCGTTACTCGACCGTTGCCGGCATTCCGCTGCCAGACCTCGTCAAGATGGGCTGGACCAGCCAGGAAAAGCTCGACAAGATCATTCAGCGCACCCGTGATGGTGGCGCAGAAATCGTCGGCCTGCTCAAGACCGGCTCTGCTTTCTACGCTCCTGCTTCTTCGGCAATCGCGATGGCTGAATCCTACCTCAAGGACAAGAAGCGCGTTCTGCCAGTCGCGGCACAGCTTTCCGGTCAGTATGGCGTCAAGGACATGTATGTCGGCGTTCCAACGGTTATTGGTGCCAACGGCGTTGAACGTATTATCGAGATCGATCTCGATAAGGACGAAAAGGCCGAGTTCGAAAAGTCGGTCGCATCTGTTGCCGGTCTTTGCGAAGCCTGCGTCGGAATTGCTCCGTCACTGAAATAAGTTCCAGACAAGGCCGGGATGCTTTTGAGAGCAGCCCGGCCTTTTCCGGCTGTTAATCCGCAAAGGACAACCAGATGAATATTCATGAATATCAGGCCAAGCGCCTGCTCCACACTTTCGGCGCACCGATCGCCAATGGTGTGGCTGTTTATTCCGTCGAACAGGCGGAAGAATGGGCAAAAACGCTTCCGGGCCCGCTTTATGTCGTCAAGAGCCAGATCCATGCTGGTGGACGCGGCAAGGGCAAGTTCAAGGAACTCGGTCCTGATGCCAAGGGCGGCGTTCGCCTTGCAAAGTCCATTGAAGAAGTCGTTTCCCATGCAAAGGAAATGCTCGGCAACACACTCGTGACCAAGCAGACCGGTGAAGCTGGCAAGCAGGTCAACCGTCTTTACATCGAAGATGGTGCAGACATTGAGCGCGAGCTTTATCTCTCGATTCTCATTGACCGCACCGTTGGCCGTCCTGCTTTCGTCGTTTCGACCGAAGGCGGCATGGACATTGAAGCTGTTGCCGAAGAAACTCCTGAGAAGATCATCACCGTTGCTATCGATCCGGCCAAAGGCGTGACCGATGAAGACGCCAACAAGCTCGCCGACGCATTGAAGCTTGAAGGTGCAGCGCGTGAAGACGGCCTCAAGCTGTTTCCGATCCTCTACAAAGCGTTTACCGAGAAGGACATGAGCCTTCTGGAAATCAACCCGCTTATCGTCATGACCGATGGTCACGTGCGCGTTCTCGATGCCAAGGTATCGTTCGACGGCAACGCACTGTTCCGCCATCCTGACATTCAGGAACTGCGCGATCTGTCGGAAGAAGACGAAAAGGAAATCGAAGCTTCCAAGCACGATCTCGCTTACGTCGCTCTCGACGGCAACATCGGCTGCATGGTCAATGGTGCAGGCCTTGCCATGGCAACCATGGACATCATCAAGCTCTACGGAGCTGAGCCAGCTAACTTCCTCGACGTTGGTGGCGGCGCTTCCAAGGAAAAGGTTACGGCTGCGTTCAAGATCATCACAGCTGATCCGGCTGTTCAGGGTATTCTGGTCAATATCTTCGGCGGCATCATGAAGTGTGATGTCATCGCTGAAGGCGTTATCGCTGCCGTTAAGGAAGTCGGTCTCAAGGTTCCTCTGGTTGTCCGTCTTGAAGGCACCAATGTTGAACTCGGCAAGAAGATCATCAACGAGAGCGGCCTGAATGTTATTTCGGCCGATGATCTCGACGATGCGGCACAGAAAATCGTCGCTGCAGTGAAGGGAAACTAAGGCATGTCCATTCTCGTTAACAAGGACACCAAGGTTCTCGTACAGGGCCTGACCGGCAAGACCGGTACTTTCCACACCGAACAGGCGCTTGCTTATTACGGCACGCAGATGGTCGGTGGTATTCACCCGAAAAAGGGTGGCGAAACCTGGGAAGGTTCGAAAGGCGAAAAGCTTCCGATCTTCGCAACTGTTGCAGAAGCCAAGGAACGTACAGGTGCAGACGCATCGGTGATCTACGTTCCGCCAGCAGGTGCAGCCGATGCAATCATCGAAGCGATTGAAGCTGAAGTCGGCTTCATCGTCTGCATCACCGAAGGCATTCCGGTCATGGACATGGTTCGCGTCAAGGAGCGTCTGGAACGCTCAAAATCGCGCCTGCTCGGACCAAACTGCCCAGGCATCCTGACCCCTGAAGAATGCAAGATCGGCATTATGCCGGGCAATATCTTCAAGAAGGGTTCTGTGGGTGTTGTTTCCCGCTCCGGCACACTTACCTATGAAGCAGTGTTCCAGACCTCAAATGAAGGCCTCGGCCAGACAACTGCTGTTGGTATCGGCGGCGATCCGGTCAAGGGTACCGAGTTCATCGACGTGTTGGAAATGTTCCTGGCCGACGACGAAACCAAGTCGATCGTTATGATTGGTGAAATCGGTGGCTCCGCTGAAGAAGACGCAGCGCAGTTCCTGAAAGACGAAGCCAAGCGCGGTCGCAAGAAGCCAATGGTTGGCTTTATCGCCGGCCGTACGGCTCCTGCGGGACGTACCATGGGCCACGCGGGTGCTGTGATCTCCGGTGGCAAGGGCGGCGCAGAAGACAAGATTGCAGCCATGGAATCGGCTGGAATTCGCGTGTCTCCTTCGCCAGCACAGCTCGGCAAGACGCTGGTTGAAGTCCTCAAGGGCTGAGCCTGCGTAGTCGATTGAAATGAACCGGCAGTGGCGAAAGCTGCTGCCTGGTTTAACATACCAACCGCGGCGGTCGGTTTAAGGGAATGTCAGGCTTTGGCCATCATTCTTCCGCAAGAATAGAGTTCGCGATTGAGTTATGCCGGGGTCTGTTGTGGTTCCTCCCCGGCGGCGTGAGGGATGAAGGTCAAAAGCTTCCGGCCCGCGCATGATGAGCCACTACAAGGAGACGGAGCGGAGGCTCCGGATTAGGTTATGGCAAGGCAAGAACAAGCCAACGACGTTTTCGCCCTTACCTCGTTTCTCTACGGCGGCAATGCCGACTATATTGAGGAGCTCTATGCCAAGTACGAGGATGATCCCAACTCGGTCGATGCCGAGTGGCGCGACTTCTTCGCACAGCTGAAGGACGACGCTGACGATGTGCGTAAAAACGCACAGGGCGCAAGCTGGACCCGCAAGAACTGGCCGATTCAGGCCAATGGTGAGCTGATTTCAGCACTCGACGGTAACTGGGCCGAGGTCGAAAAGCATGTCACTGACAAGCTCAAGGGTAAGGCTGCAAAAGGCGATGCCAAGTCCGCTTCTGCTGCCGCACTGACTTCGGAAGAGATTGCACAGGCTGCACGCGATAGCGTTCGCGCCATCATGATGATCCGCGCTTATCGTATGCGTGGCCATCTTCATGCCAATCTCGATCCGCTCGGTCTTGCTGAAAAGCCAAACGACTTTAGCGAACTTGATCCGGCAACTTATGGCTTTACGCCTGCCGATTACGATCGCAAGATTTTCATTGATAATGTTCTTGGTCTTGAATACGCGACCGTTCCGCAGATGCTTGAAATTCTCAAGCGCACCTATTGCGGCAATATCGGTGTTGAATTCATGCACATTTCCGATCCGGTCGAAAAGGCATGGATTCAGGAACGCATCGAAGGCCCGGATAAAGGTTATGCGTTCACCGCTGAAGGCAAGAAAGCAATTCTGTCGAAGCTGATCGAAGCCGAAGGCTTTGAGCAGTTCATCGATGTCAAGTACAAGGGCACCAAGCGTTTCGGTCTTGATGGCGGTGAATCGCTGATCCCGGCGTTGGAACAGATCGTCAAGCGCGGCGGTCAGATGGGCCTCAAGGAAGTCGTGCTTGGCATGGCGCACCGCGGTCGTTTGAACGTGCTTTCCCAGGTTATGGGCAAGCCGCACCGCGCAATCTTCCACGAGTTCAAGGGCGGTTCCTATGCGCCTGACGATGTGGAAGGTTCGGGCGACGTGAAGTACCATCTTGGTGCCTCGTCGGACCGCGAGTTCGACGGCAACAAGGTTCACCTTTCGCTGACTGCAAACCCGTCACACCTTGAAATCGTCAACCCGGTTGTCATGGGCAAAGCACGCGCCAAGCAGGATCTGCTTGTTGGCCGTACCCGCGACGACATGGTGCCGCTGACGGAACGCGCCAAGGTTCTGCCGCTGCTTCTGCACGGCGATGCTGCTTTCGCAGGTCAGGGTGTTGTTGCCGAGTGCCTCGGTCTTTCGGGTCTGAAGGGCCACCGCGTTGGTGGTACACTGCACTTCATCATCAACAACCAGATCGGCTTCACTACCAATCCGGCCTTCTCGCGTTCGTCGCCCTATCCATCGGATGTGGCCAAGATGATCGAAGCGCCGATCTTCCACGTCAATGGCGATGATCCTGAGGCGGTTGTTTTTGCTGCCAAGGTTGCGATGGAATTCCGCATGACCTTCCACAAGCCCGTCGTTGTGGACATGTTCTGCTATCGTAGATTTGGCCACAATGAGGGTGACGAACCTTCATTCACTCAGCCACTGATGTATAAGGAAATCCGCGCTCACAAGACAACTGTTCAGCTTTACAGTGACAGGCTGATTGCTGAAGGCCTGCTTGCGCAGGGCGACATCGACAAGATGAAGGCCGACTGGCGCGAAAAGCTTGAGCAGGAATTCGAAGCTGGTCAGAGCTACAAGCCAAACAAGGCTGACTGGTTCGATGGTGCATGGAGCGGTCTGCGCACAGCTGACAATGCTGATGAGCAGCGTCGCGGCAAGACCGGCGTTCCAATCAAGACGCTGAAAGAAATCGGCAAGAAGCTTGTTGAAGTGCCAAAGGACTTTAACGTCCATCGCACCATTCAGCGCTTCCTCGATAACCGTGCGAAAATGATTGAAACCGGTGAAGGTATCGATTGGGCAACCGCTGAATCACTGGCATTCGGCTCGCTGGTTTCCGAAGGAAGCCCGATCCGCCTGTCCGGTCAGGACGTGGAACGCGGCACCTTCTCGCAGCGCCATACGGTTCTCTATGATCAGGAAAACCAGAACCGCTATATCCCGCTGAATAACATTCAGAAGGGACAGGCGATCTACGAAGCCATCAACTCGATGCTGTCGGAAGAAGCCGTGCTCGGCTACGAATATGGCTATTCGCTATCCGATCCGCGCGCGCTGGTTCTCTGGGAAGCCCAGTTTGGCGACTTCGCCAACGGTGCTCAGGTTGTTTTCGACCAGTTCATCTCGTCGGGGGAACGCAAGTGGCTGCGTATGTCGGGTCTCGTCTGCCTTCTGCCACATGGCTATGAAGGTCAGGGTCCAGAGCATTCGTCGGCGCGTCTTGAGCGTTATCTTCAGCTTTGTGCCGAGGATAATATGCAGGTTGCCAATGTTACGACGCCGGCTAACTACTTCCACATCCTGCGCCGTCAGATGAAGCGTGACTTCCGCAAGCCGCTCATCATGATGACGCCGAAGTCGCTGCTGCGCCACAAGCGTGCGGTGTCGAGCCTCAACGAACTGTCGGGCGATTCATCGTTCCACCGTCTACTTTGGGATGACGCACAGTACAACAAGGGCGATGAAGGCATTAAGCTTCAGAAGGATGCCAAGATTCGCCGCGTCGTTCTTTGCTCGGGTAAGGTTTATTATGATCTTTACGAAGAGCGCGAAAAGCGTGGCATCGATGATGTCTACCTGCTTCGTGTTGAACAGCTGTATCCGTTCCCGGCAAAGGCGCTGATCAATGAGTTGTCGCGCTTCCGTCAGGCAGAAATCGTCTGGTGTCAGGAAGAGCCGAAGAACATGGGTGCGTGGTCGTTCATCGATCCGTATCTGGAATGGGTTCTTGCACATATCGACGCCAAGCATCAGCGCGTTCGCTACACGGGCCGTCCGGCAGCGGCTTCGCCTGCGACAGGTCTGATGTCAAAGCATCTTGCACAGCTGGCCGCATTCCTTGAGGATGCGTTGGGCAGCTAATTTAATTTGCAAGTCTGGAGCGGTTTCAGAAGACCGCTTCCAGCTTGAACAGAAGTCAAATCTAAAGATCGAAGATCAACGGAAGAAAAAAACCATGGCTACCGAAATTCGCGTTCCCACGCTTGGGGAGTCCGTTACTGAGGCAACCATCGGAAAGTGGTTCAAAAAGGTCGGCGACGCTGTCGCTGTCGATGAACCTCTGGTGGAACTGGAAACCGACAAGGTAACAGTGGAAGTTCCAGCTGCGGCTGCGGGCGTACTGGCCGAAATCGTGGCTCAGGAAGGCGACACGGTTGAAGTGAACGCACTGCTCGGCCAGATTTCTGGCGCAGGTGCGGCACTTGCTCCTAAGAAGGAAGAAGCCAAGCCAGCAGCGGCAACCCCGGCTGCCGCAGCCCCTGTTGTGTCGACATCGTCGGGCCCAGCAATGCAGCCAGCACCTGCAGCCTCGAAGCTTCTTTCTGAAAATGGCCTTTCGGCTGATCAGGTTGAAGGTTCGGGCAAGCGCGGTCAGGTTCTCAAGGGTGACGTTCTTGACGCTATCGCAAAAGGCGTTTCGGCAACACCTGCAGCAGCTGCCCCTGCTGCCGCTCGTCCGGCTTCGTCGGCTGATGACGCACCACGCGAAGAACGCGTGAAGATGACCCGTCTGCGCCAGACCATTGCCAAGCGCCTCAAGGACGCGCAGAACACCGCTGCGATGCTGACGACTTACAACGAAGTCGATATGTCTGCGGTGATGGAACTGCGTTCGCGTTACAAGGACATCTTCGAGAAGAAGCATGGCGTCAAGCTCGGCTTCATGGGCTTCTTCACGAAGGCCGTGACCCATGCGCTGAAGGAAATCCCGGCTGTTAACGCCGAGATCGACGGCACTGACATCATCTACAAGAACTTTGCGCATGTCGGCATGGCTGTCGGCACCGACAAGGGCCTTGTTGTTCCTGTCATCCGCGATGCTGATCAGCTTTCGATCGCTGGCGTTGAAAAGGAACTGGGTCGTCTTGCAAAAGCTGCACGCGACGGTTCGCTCTCAATGGCTGATATGCAGGGTGGTACCTTCACCATCACCAATGGTGGTGTTTACGGCTCGCTGATGTCTTCGCCGATCCTCAACTCACCGCAGTCGGGCATTCTCGGCATGCACAAGATT
Source organism: Ochrobactrum sp. Marseille-Q0166 (assembly GCF_014397025.1). Lineage (NCBI taxonomy): Bacteria > Pseudomonadati > Pseudomonadota > Alphaproteobacteria > Hyphomicrobiales > Brucellaceae > Ochrobactrum > Ochrobactrum sp. Marseille-Q0166. Next base: position 465,956 of record NZ_JACJUO010000001.1, read on the forward strand.
CAGGATCGTCCGGTTGTCGTCGGCGGTCAGATCGTCATCCGTCCGATGATGTATCTGGCTCTCAGCTACGATCACCGCATCGTTGACGGCAAGGAAGCAGTGACCTTCCTCGTTCGCGTCAAGGAAAGCCTGGAAGATCCAGAGCGTCTGGTTCTTGACCTGTAAGGAATAGAGCTATGGAGCCGGGTATCTTTTCCGCTTCGCCTTTTCTCCCGCTCATCGGCTGGAGTGTCGTTCTGCTGGTGGTTCACATCCTCTTGCAGGGCTGGGCGGCGACGAAGGAACTCGGCTCCAAATGGAATGCGGGCCCTCGCGATGAAGGGCGTAAGCCTTCTGGCCATCTGGCTGGTCGCGCGGAACGTGCTTCCGCCAATTTCCGCGAGACCTATCCCGCATTTATCGCACTTGCGCTTGCACTTGTGTTCAAGGGGGAAGCAGCAGGGTTTGGACTTTATGGTGCATGGATTTGGTTTATCTGCCGCATCCTCTATGTGCCGCTTTATCTTGCGGGTATTCCCTATATTCGTTCGCTCGTCTGGATCGGTTCGCTGATCGGACTTGCACTCATGTTTTTCAATCTGGTTTTTTGACGGCTGCCTGCATCGCTGAGATGCGGGGTGAAGGAAAAGCGATGCATCCCTATCTGTTTGAACTTGCATCTCTGATGGCGATTTTCGTCTTTGCCATTGTTTCACCGGGCGCTGATCTGGCGATGGTTATTCGTCAGTCGCTCATGCATGGCCGTCGCGAGGCAATCATTACCAGCTTCGGTATCGGTGCAGCGCTCATGATGCATGTCACCTATACGGTCCTTGGCCTCGGTCTGATCATTTCCAAGTCGATCTATCTGTTTAATATCGTTAAGTGGTGCGGTGTTGCCTATCTGGTCTATATTGGCATTAAAGCGTTGCGAGCGGGCACAACGAAGGTTGATGTGGACATGAGCGCAGAGGATCAGCGGCAAAGGCAGAGCGCGCTAAAGGCTTTCAGTCTGGGCTTCGCCGCCAATGCGCTCAACCCCAAGGCAGTATTCTTCTTCCTGTCCATTTTTTCGACGGTTGTGAGCCTTTATACTCCGACTGAAGTGAAGCTTGGCTATGGCGTGGTAATGGCCACGGCATTGATTTCATGGTTTATCGGTGTCAGCCTTTTTATGACGACCCCAAAGATGCGCGCAGTTTTCTCGCGCGCCTCCAAATGGATCGACAGAACAAGCGGTGTCGTTTTCATTGCACTTGGTCTGAAACTTGCCATCGCGAAAGCGCAGTGACAGGGCGAAGGCACAGTAATCGCTGCCGGATAGTCGAGGAGAACCGACAGATGCATGACATTAAGAAGCTCTTTAAAGTGATTACGGCATCAGCCCTTGCCGTGACGGTTTTCTCAAGCGCGGTTCAGGCTGCCTGCACGCAGAACCGTGCAGTCTATCGCGATCAGGGCGATGCATACACACTGACTTTCAATGCCGTGCAATCCAATGCGCTCAAGATGACCCCGGCACCGACCAATGAATTCACGATTACCGCTGACGACAAGCCGGAGTTCAAACTCTCAGGCCTCGTCATCTGGCCGGAAGAGGGGGTGGCTCGCCCCTATGCGCTCATTACCTATAACTGCAAGAACGGTGGTACCGATCCCGAAGACCTCGATGACTGCAGCCTCTGGCAGAGCGTCGTCTATGCGCTGAAGGAAGGCGCGGAAGCGGATGTGCTGCCAAAGGCCGATGAGCCGGCCGCGCAGGCAATCCTGTTTCCCGATCTGGCGACAGCGCTTGACGGATATGATTTTGGCGCAGCGAAGCCAGAAAAGGCGCTTCAATTTGAAACGTTCCGTTTCAAGTCATGCTCACCTGAAGAAGAATGATCGGATTGCCGATCTCATGAAAGTTTAATGGCCATTGCTGGTCATCCTGGATCAGAATGAAGAAGGATAGTTCAATGTCTTACGATGTGGTTGTCATCGGTACCGGCCCTGGCGGTTATGTAGCCGCAATCAAGGCCGCACAGCTTGGCCTTTCGGTGGCCGTGGTGGAAAAGCGCAAGACCTTTGGCGGCACCTGTCTCAATGTTGGCTGCATTCCTTCCAAGGCGCTGCTTCATGCGTCCGAAGTGTTTGCCGAAGCTGGTCACTCATTTGATGCACTGGGCGTTGAAATCAGCAAGCCGAAGCTCAACCTCGAAAAGATGTTGGCGCATAAGGATGCGACGGTTAAGTCGAATGTCACAGGTGTAGAATTCCTGTTTAAGAAGAACAAGATCACGCCTTACATCGGCACCGGCAAGATCGTTGCCAAGGGCAAGGTTTCGGTGACTGCCGAAGACGGCAGCGTGCAGGAAATCGAAGCCAAGAACATCATTATCGCAACAGGTTCTGATGTTGCTGGTATTCCGGGCGTCAAGGTCGATATTGACGAAAAGGTCATCGTGTCTTCGACCGGCGCGATTGCTTTCGACAAGGTTCCGGAGCGTCTAGTCGTTGTCGGCGGCGGTGTGATTGGGCTGGAACTTGGTTCCGTCTGGTCGCGCCTCGGCTCGAAAGTGACCGTTGTCGAATATCTCGACAAGGTTCTGGGTGCGATGGATGGCGAAGTGTCCAAGCAGTTCCAGCGTCTGCTGGAAAAGCAGGGCATTGCTTTCAAGCTGAGTGCGAAAGTTACTGGCGTTGAAAAGGCTGGTAAGGGCGCGAAAGTGACCTTTGAGCCAGTCAAGGGCGGCGATGCAGAAGTGCTTGAAGCCGATGCGGTTCTGATCGCGACGGGCCGTCGTCCTTACACGGATGGCCTTGGTCTTGCAGAAGCAGGTGTTAATGTTGATGAGCGTGGTCGCGTGGCAATCGATAGTCACTGGCGCACCAATGTCGAAGGCATCTATGCCATCGGTGACGTGGTTCAGGGCCCGATGCTTGCGCACAAGGCCGAAGATGAAGGCATTGCTGTTGCTGAAATCATCGCCGGTCAGGCTGGTCACGTAAACTTCGAAGTCATTCCAAGCGTTGTTTACACGCAGCCGGAAGTAGCCTCCGTTGGCAAGACTGAAGAAGAACTGAAAGCTGCTGGCATTGAATACAAGATCGGCAAGTTTCCTTTCACTGCAAACGGTCGTGCACGCGCCATGCTGCACACAGACGGCTTTGTGAAGATCCTCGCCGACAAGGCAACGGATCGCGTTCTGGGTGCGCATATTCTCGGCTACAATGCCGGTGAAATGATCCATGAACTGGCCGTTCTGATGGAGTTTGGTGGTTCGTCCGAAGATTTGGCACGTACCTGCCACGCGCATCCAACCATGTCGGAAGCCGTTCGTGAATCGGCACTGGCAACCTTTGCCAAGCCAATTCACATGTAATCGTGATCACACGTAATTTCCGGGTTGATCCCGATGCAGAAAGGCCCGCGCAAGCGGGCCTTTTTCGTAAGCTTAGTTCTGTGCCGGCGGGGTTGCAGGCGGCGCTGCCGGTGGCGTTGTTGTTTCGCCCTGTGATGCGGGGGGCGGCGGCGGTGCAGTCGTATCTCTGGAGCCGCCGCCTCTATAGAAGAAATAGCCGAGGATCAGAATTGCAGCGATCAGGATAACCGCAAGAAAAATACCGCTGCTGCCTCTGGGTTGTGGCGGTCTGCCAACGGGGTCCGCCATTGGATCAGCATGACGCGGGTTGTTTAGTGGATCGTTGCGTGGATCGAGTGGGTCAACCATTAGCTCTCCTCCAGTTGGTTGCAACCATTGGAAAGTCTAACGCGAGCAGGCCAGGATGGTTCCACTTTTGGGTATGCGCTTACATTGCTGTTAGCCTATAGCCCTGCGCACGCAGCAGTTCTACCAGTCCTTCCTTGCCGGGCAGATGCAGGGCACCGACGGCGATAAAGACGTCGCCATTGGCGAGGACTGGGGCGACCCGTTGCGCCATGATGTGGTTGCGGTCTGTGAGCAAGACTTTCTGGAAAAGGTCGTAGTCTTCCTTGGATAGACTGTCCGGCACGATTTTCCGCAATGCGGGCATAATCATTCCGATTTCACCCTGAAGATAGAGCACAATCGTGGTTTCCATGGCGTCTTCGATGCTGTCGCCATATTGGGCGGCTGATATCAGGTTGCGAATATGGAAATCAAGCGGGAGCCGGTTCATCGCCTCAAGCTGCTCAACCGCGCTTTCAAGACCGATGACGGTCCTGCCTTGATCCTGCGCTTGCGTAATCAGATGGCCGTCGAGAAAGTCTGCTCCTTCCAGCTTTCTTTGCCGTTCGCATTTGGGCAGGGCCAACAGACTGGTGATGATCCACGGCTTCATCTTGCCGACAGCACCCAGAATAATGCCGCGCGCTTCCAGCTTTTTCTCGATCTCCTCCAGCTGATCCTGCGGCAGATGCGATTGCAGTGTTGAGCCATCGGTGAACTGGATAAGCTCAGGCTGTTCAACTTTAACCCGCAGAAAGGCCTTCTGATCGACAATGTCCGTTGCTTCGACCACGAGCTTGTCGGCGTCGTCATAGGCTTTCGTCACAGCGTCGGGCAGGGCCATGACGCGCGGATCGCTCAAATGGATGGTCCCGAACAGATAAGACGGTTCAAGGCCGTCTTTCTCGATTTTCCAGAAGATGCCCTTTTGATTAGGCATTTCTTCTGCTTCTGCCTGAAGCTCGGACCAGAGCTTGGGGTCTTTTTTGTCCAGACCATCGATCAGATTGACCCCGTGTGGGGAACAGCTGGCGTCAGTGCTTTGCGCACGCGCATTGGCTGAGCTGACGATGAGGGCACAGGCAAAAAGGAAGAACAGCTTTTTCATGAAGTGAATATAGGATGGTTAGTGTCGGATGGCACCCCTGATTAAGCGCGAGGATGCGCTTTGTCGTAAACATCAAGAAGCCGAGCCGTATCGACGCCCGTATAGACCTGCGTTGTTGAGAGGCTCGCATGGCCAAGCAATTCCTGAATGGTGCGCAGATCACCGCCGCGGCCAAGCAGATGCGTTGCAAAGGAATGGCGGAGCGCATGCGGCGTGGCAGTGTCGGGAAGACCAAGGCCTGCACGCAATTTCTGCATCTCACGCTGAATAATGGCGGCGTGAAGTTCTCCACCCTTGGCGCCTCTGAACAAAGGTTTGTCGGCAGAGAGATCAAACGGGCACAGCGCACGATATTGGGCGACGGCGCGATGCACCGCTGGCAGCAGCGGTACCATGCGGGACTTGCCGCCTTTACCGGTGATGGTGATCGAAAGCACAGATGCGTCGTTTAACGCATCACCTGCAAGGCCGAGTGCTTCTGAAATGCGAAGACCACAACCATAGAGCAGCGTGAGAACGGCAGCATTGCGGGCTGCGATCCATGGCTCCTCCGCCATCTGACCATCGCCGGACACAACGCGGCGGGCATCTTCGGCCGTCAACGGCTTTGGCAGTGATTTTGGCTGGCGCGGCGCACGTATAGCACTTGCTCCTGCGGCATTTATCAATCCGCGTCTTTCAAGATGGCGAAGCAGGGAGCGAACGCCCGCAAGCCCGCGTCCCAATGTGCGTGGGCCGGCGCCGTCATTACGGCGGTTGGCCAGATAAGAGCGCAAATCCGCGACACGCAGATTACCAACGTCTTTGATCGAAGGCGACTCACCAAGATGCCTGGTCATGAATTGCAGAAACTGGCGCGTATCACGTTCATACGCCTCAAGAGTGTTTTCCGACAGACGGCGCATGTCTTTGAGCGATTTCAGCCATTCTTCGCGAGCGGCCGCAAGGTCGGCACGGGCAGGAATGAGAAACTCGGCTTGGCTGGTCATGATCGGATTCGCTGGTCTGGTTGTGTTGAAAGCAGTCTGCCAGCGATTGGTTGCCGGGCAGTAAAGATGCTGCTTTTCGTTTTTCTTGGCGTTTTTGCTGGAAATTGAGTAAGCGATTAGAAATTGTATCTAATCGCGGAAATTTTCATGCCACGTCCAGAAAATCCGATCCAGCTTGCCGTCGTGGGTGCCGCTCATGGCATACGTGGCGAAGTTCGGGTCAAGACATTTACCGACGATCCTCTGGCAATTGCTGACTATGGTCATCTTTATGATGAACAAGGCAAAGCTTATGAAGTACTTGAAGCGCGCGCAGCCAAAACGGTTGTTGTTGTGCGGTTCAAAGGCGTTAATGACCGTAATGCAGCTGAGGCGCTGAATGGCACCGAACTCTTCATTGACCGCTCGCAATTGCATGATGACGAACTTGATGAAGACGAGTTTTTCCAGACTGATCTGATTGGTCTTGAAGCATTTGATGCTGATGGCAAATCTTATGGTACTGTCAGTGCTCTTTTTGATTTTGGTGGTGGCGATCTGATTGAGCTCAGCCTCAAGGGTAAGCGCCCGATGCTGATCCCATTTACAGAAGCAGCGGTGCCGGAGATCGACTTTGAAAAGGGAACGATAACAGTTGAGCCATATGCTGCGGGTCTTATTTCTGATGAGGACGACAATCCGGTTCATGAGCGCAACAAGTCGCAAAACGAAAAGAAGCGACCAAGCAAGTCATGAGCGATCTGCCTTATACCGATAAAGCACGACAGGGATTTCATGCCTCGGTGCTGACTCTTTACCCCGAGATGTTTCCTGGTCCTCTGGGTGTCTCTCTTGCTGGCAAGGCGCTTGCTGAGAACACCTGGTCGCTTGATACGGTGCAGATTCGCGATTTTGCTGAAGGCAAGCATCGGATGGTCGACGACACGCCATCAGGCGGTGGTGCAGGCATGGTGATGAAGGCCGATGTCGTGGCACGTGCACTCGATTCGGTTGCGGATGACCGCCCCATGCTGCTGATGAGTCCGCGTGGCGCACCACTCACTCAAAAGCGCGTGCGTGAACTGGCTGATGGTCCGGGCGCTATCATTCTGTGCGGACGCTTTGAAGGCGTCGATGAACGGGTGATTGAAGGACGCGCGCTCGAAGAGATTTCGATTGGCGATTATATTCTTTCGGGTGGCGAGACTGCGGCTATTGTTCTGTTGGATGCCATCGTGCGGCTTTTGCCAGGGGTGATGGGCAATCACGAATCGGGCGAGACGGAGAGCTTTGAAACCGGGCTTCTTGAGCACCCGCATTATACCCGCCCACAGGTTTGGGAAGAGCGCGCTATTCCGGATGTCCTGACATCAGGCAACCATGGCGCCATCGCAAAATGGCGTCACGCGCAGGCTGAACGCATTACAAAGGAACGGCGTCCTGATCTTTGGGAAGCTTATCGTGAGAGCAAGCGCAAATGATCTGAAACGCGTTGCGATTTCGCTGTGCTGATATTGATTCATTTGCAGCAATAGTGTATTGCCGCGCCAGTTCGGGAAAACCCGACATCTTTAAACCAATAAATGGTGTACCGCTCCTGCCTGACTTTTCGGGCATAACCACAAGGCCTTAATCGCTTGGTGGTAAGTGCAGAGCGCTCTGACTGTTTGAGAAGAATTCAGAAGGAGTCAGATGATGACCGACATCATTCGTCAGCTTGAAGCTGAGCAGGCAGCTAAGATCGAAGAAAAGCGCAAGCTTCCAGATTTCCAGCCAGGCGACACAGTTCGTGTTCAGGTTCGCGTTACTGAAGGTACGCGTACCCGTGTACAGGCCTATGAAGGCGTTTGCATTGCACGTTCCGGCGCTGGCATCAACGAAAGCTTCACTGTTCGCAAGATTTCTTACGGCGAAGGCGTAGAGCGCGTATTCCCAGTTTATTCGCCGATCGTAGAAGGCGTTGAACTCGTTCGCCGCGGTAAAGTCCGTCGCGCGAAGCTTTACTATCTTCGTGGCCTTACCGGTAAGGCAGCACGTATTGCTGAGAAGAAAGACAACCGCTCCAAGGCAGAACGCGAAGCCGACAAGATCGCTGCTGCTAAGGCAGAAGCTGCGAAGACGGCTGCTGAATAAGCCATTTCTCGCAAGAATCTGAAAAAGGCGGTCTTCGGACCGCCTTTTTATTTGCAAAAGCAAAAAGCCTGCGTAACATATTGCATAATTCTGCCAATATTCCGCAAGATTGTTACTGCGACACCCTGTTGCGGTTTGTGTTTCTTGACGAAATGCGGCGGTGGGTGCATATGACAGCTCAAATTAAGAACTATTCAAAGGAACTCTCGCAATGAGCGCGCCGCGTACACTTTATGACAAGATTTGGGACGACCATGTAGTGGATCAGCAGGACGATGGTACCTGCCTCCTTTATATTGATCGCCATCTTGTGCACGAAGTGACAAGCCCGCAGGCCTTTGAAGGTCTGCGCATGGCTGGACGTCAGGTGCGTCATCCAGAGAAGACGCTGGCCGTGGTCGATCATAATGTTCCGACATCGCCGGACCGTATCAACGGAATCAAGAACGAGGAAAGCCGCATTCAGGTTGAGGCGCTCGCTAAGAATGCAGCCGATTTCGGCGTTGAGTATTATTCAGAGCGTGACCGCCGTCAGGGCGTCGTGCACATTGTTGGGCCGGAACAGGGCTTCACGCTTCCCGGCATGACGATTGTTTGTGGCGACAGCCATACCTCGACGCATGGGGCTTTCGGCTCTCTGGCACATGGCATCGGTACGTCGGAAGTTGAGCACGTGCTTGCAACCCAGACGCTAATCCAGAAAAAAGCAAAGAATATGCTGGTGCGCGTTGAGGGTGAACTGGCTCCGGGCGTCACTGCCAAGGACATCACGCTCGCTATTATCGGCGAAATTGGTACGGCAGGCGGCACCGGCTACGTGATCGAATATGCAGGCAGCGCCATTCGTTCGCTGTCGATGGAAGGTCGCATGACAGTCTGCAACATGTCGATTGAAGGCGGCGCACGCGCTGGTCTGATTGCGCCGGATGAAACGACTTTCGCTTATGTACGTGGCAAGCCACGCGCACCAAAGGGCGATGCGCTTGAACAGGCGATTGGCTACTGGAAGACGCTGCATTCGGATGAAGGTGCGCATTTCGACAAGATCGTCGAGCTGGATGCTGCCAAGATTTCGCCAGTCGTTTCCTGGGGCTCATCGCCTGAAGATGTCGTCTTCGTCACTGATATTGTTCCTAATCCGGACGAGATCAAGGATGAAACCAAGCGTGCATCCAAGTGGCGTGCTCTTGATTATATGGGCCTGAAGCCAGGCACCAAGATGACTGACATCAAGATCGACCGCGTTTTCATCGGCTCGTGCACCAATGGACGTATCGAAGATCTGCGCGATGCAGCGCGCATGGCTGCTGGCAAGAAGGTCGCTGATGGTGTCAACGCCATGATCGTTCCGGGCTCGGGTCTTGTGAAGGAGCAGGCGGAAGCTGAAGGCCTCGACAAGATTTTCATTGAAGCAGGTTTTGATTGGCGCGAGCCGGGCTGCTCGATGTGCCTTGCCATGAATGACGACCGCTTGAAGCCGGGTGAACGTTGCGCTTCCACCTCGAACCGTAATTTCGAAGGCCGTCAGGGCTTCAAGGGCCGCACACATCTGGTATCGCCAGCTATGGCAGCGGCAGCGGCAATTGCCGGTCATTTCGTGGATATTCGTGACTGGAACTGATATCCGCCAAGAGACGATTTAAAAAAACCGCCGGGGCGATCCGGCGGTTTTTATGTTTCATAAAGAACGCGTAAGGTTTGCATCTAAATTAGATGCTTTTTCACCATTTTAATCTAATATGTTTCAAACACATGGTGTGCGGCTTCAAGCACCTGTAGGCATGTGTGCCGGGATGGATGGATGGACGGTGCAGAGTTCATACTGCTGATCAACATGACCGTATCCGGTCTGTTTGCATTTACGTTTCTTGGTATTGCTGCCTATGCGCGTGATAATGCTGCTGCTCCGGTTTTTGCCTTGGGCTTCGTTTTTGCGATGCTCTATTTCTTAACCGAATTGCTTATTCCGTCGATACCAAACCAGAAGCTTGGCTACATGCTCGGTTTCACGGCTTACCTGATAACGCTTGCTTGTTTGGTGATAGGTCTCGCTCGGATGTACTCATCACCTGTGCCATGGTGGCAACTCGGATTTCTGCTTGCCGCGTCGCTGGCGTTAATCTTCGGTATATATGACATTGCCCGTAGCAAAATGGTGGGGCGAATTCTTTATCAGCTGCCATACTGTGTGATGTTACTGCTGGCTGTATGGGTGATAGTGCGCGGACGATCAAACAGCCGCGTGCAAACGCGACCGTTTGGTCGGTCATGGGGCGCATTTGATGGCTTAATGGCAGGATTATTTTCGATCAGTGCTCTTCATTTTTTGATGAAGCCTGTTCTCGCTACACTTGTCGGTGGAGTGGGAGCCAACCCCAACGACTATATTCAGACTGACTATGCCCTGCTGGTGCAGTCTATTGGTGCTGGACTTTCGGTTGCTGCCGGTCTTTTGCTGTTACTGAGCTTGATGGGCGAACTGATTTCGGATGTCACTTTGCGCTCGGAGACCGATCAGCTTTCCGGTCTTCTCAACCGGCGCGGCTTTGAGTTTCGCGCTGAAGCAGCTATCGAAAAATCCAAACGCATGCGGCAGGCTCTCTCACTGATTGTTTGCGATATCGATTTTTTCAAGGCCATCAACGACACCCACGGACATTCTTTAGGCGATCGGGTGATTGCTATTTTTGCGGATGAGTTGCGGCGCTCTGCCGTAACAAAAGGTGGGATTGCTGCTCGTATGGGCGGTGAAGAGTTTGCGGTTTTGTTACCAGGCCATACAATTCAATCGGCATGGCGCTTTGCGGAACGTGTTCGATTGGCATGTGCCGATCTGGCGCTTCCCACCGCTCGTGGTGATGTCCCTTTCACGGTCAGTTTCGGTGTAACGGAGATGGAGTTCGATGACTTTTTCTCCGATGTCTACAAGCGTGCCGATGGTGCGTTGTATGAAGCCAAGAAAAATGGTCGCAATTGTGTTCGTACGGCGCTTCCAATGATGCTTGATGACAATGTAGTAGAGTTTCGAGGAACTGGCAGCGGGCGCAAGCTTATCTGAATTGCGTGCTATGTGCTTTACCTTTGGGCGGGCTGTTGTTTACAATTGCAGGACTACCTTTTGGGGAAATATGTTTTGGAGGAAAGATTGCTCATGAGCACAGATCATGCCGTCGATATTGCACTTTTGCACCTGCGTGATGCTCATGAGTTTGCACCACTGTTGGCAAGCTATGCGCAGGCATTGAAGCGGGGTGCGCCCCGCCGTCCGGACGAGTTTTATGCCGAACATCTTTTGCAGGATCGCGCCACCGAGATTCTAGGTGCTCGTGTTGATGGCAATCTGGTCGGCTTCGTAATCTTCTACGACCTTCCGGAACCGGTTTCAGGTCTGCGCGCCGGTCAGGTGGACCATATTTATGTGCATCATGATCATCGTGGCAAAGGCATAGCGAAGGCCCTGATCGATCTGCTCGCCGACAAGGCAGAAGAGCGCAGCTGGTCCAAGCTCGTCCTCAATGCGCCCCGCGTACCGGAAGATGGCCGCAAGCTCTATGAGCAGGTTGCAGCTGCTGCCGACTGGTCAAGCTACGTGATTCGCTTCGGCAACTAACTTCAGCTACAAAAGTGGATGAAATTACACATGTTTTTCGGGATTGCGGACTTCAATCGTTTAAAATCCGGAATCACGCGAAAGTGTGGTAGAGGTGCGACCAATTGTTAGTCTTTTGGTGAAAAAGCTTCTTTGACGTAGTGGTAAAAGCGCAGTAGAAAGCGCCACATAGGGTCGTACGACACGATCCAGCCACATTTTCTGGGTCGTGTCGGCGCAGGATCGAAGATTTTGTTTCCTGCGTTGTGAGCGACATCGAACTCGGTTTTACCGCATCGCTCCGAAAATCGTTTCTGATTTTTGGAAAGTATGATGCGCAGATTAAAGAAGTTGGAGCGTTCTTCGTGAGTCCATTCGGACACAAGAAGCTCCAAATGAACCGGCCATTCGTTTCATTGTGCCAGTAAGAGACTGGCAAGATGAAATGGGTAGAAACGTCAGGGAAGCCCACGAGAGCCATGACACAACCGACCGCTACGCGTCAGCGTCCTTTGTCGCCACATTTGTCGATTTATCGACCAAAGATCACGATGACGATGTCAATCATCCATCGTATAACCGGCGGCACGCTTTATTTCGGAACCCTCCTGCTCGCTGCATGGCTAATTGCCGCTGCTATCGGAGAAGATGCCTTCAACATGGTGAGCTGGGTCTATAGTTCATGGATCGGCTATCTGGTTCTGTTCGGCTATACTTGGGCGCTTCTGCACCATCTGGCCGGCGGCGTACGCCATTTCATCTGGGACATGGGTGCCGGACTTGAAAAGCATACAGCCAGCAAGATCGCTTGGCTGACGCTGGCCTTCTCGCTGCCTGCGACGATCCTTGTTTGGGTTGTTGCTTTCGCAGTGCGCTGAAAGGAGTTCTGACATGAACGATATGCGTACACCTCTCGGCAAAGTTCGTGGTCTTGGTTCGGCCAAAGAAGGCACTGGCCATTTCTGGTTTCAGCGTATGAGTGCTGTCGCACTTGTCCCGCTGGTCCTGTTTTTCATAGGTCTGGTTATTTCACTTCATGGCGCCAGCTACGCGGAAGTGAAAGCTGTTCTTGCACAGCCGTTTACAGCTCTGGTGATGGCGCTGTTCGTGCTGACCGGCGTTTACCACATGCGTCTTGGCATGCAGGTTATTATTGAAGATTACATTCACGGCGAAGGCCTGAAGGTCCTGCTCGTCATGCTCAACACCTTCTTCACCGTTGTTGTTGGTGTGGCTTGCGTCTATGCGATCCTCAAGCTGAGCTTCGGAGGTTGATAGCCCGATGGCTAGTGCAGAAAAAAACGCGGCCAGTGCTGCGGGCGAAAAGAACTACAAGTTTGTAGATCACAAGTTCGACGTTGTTGTTGTTGGTGCCGGTGGCGCGGGTCTTCGCGCAACGCTCGGCATGGCTGAGCAGGGGTTTAAAACCGCCTGTATCACCAAGGTTTTCCCAACGCGTTCGCACACGGTTGCAGCGCAGGGCGGCATTGCCGCTTCGTTGAAAAATATGGGGCCGGATAGCTGGCAGTGGCATATGTACGACACCGTCAAGGGGTCTGACTGGCTGGGCGATACGGATGCCATGGAATATCTGGCGCGTGAAGCGCCGGCTGCGGTTTATGAGCTGGAACATTACGGCGTTCCGTTCTCGCGTACCGAAGAAGGCAAAATCTATCAGCGCCCATTCGGCGGCCACATGCAGAATTTTGGCGATGGTCCACCCGTACAGCGCACCTGTGCGGCCGCTGACCGTACCGGTCATGCGATCCTGCACACGCTTTACGGCCAGTCGCTGAAAAACAATGCGCAGTTTTTCATCGAATATTTTGCGCTTGATCTGATCATGACTGACGGTGTGTGCACCGGCGTTGTTGCCTGGAATCTTGATGACGGCACGATCCATCGCTTCTCTGCCAAGATGGTGGTTCTGGCGACGGGTGGTTACGGCCGTTCGTATTTCTCGGCAACCTCGGCTCATACGTGTACCGGCGATGGTGGTGGCATGGCAGCACGCGCCGGCCTCCCGCTTCAGGACATGGAATTTGTTCAGTTCCATCCAACCGGCATTTATGGCGCAGGTTGCCTGATTACTGAAGGTGCACGCGGTGAAGGCGGCTATCTCGTCAATTCCGAAGGTGAACGCTTCATGGAGCGTTATGCACCTTCCGCCAAGGACCTTGCTTCGCGTGACGTTGTTTCGCGCTGCATGACCATGGAAATCCGCGCTGGTCGCGGCGTTGGCAAGAATAAGGATCACATTTATCTACATCTCGACCATCTTGATCCAGCTGTTCTGCATGAACGCCTGCCGGGTATTTCGGAGTCGGCCAAGATTTTCGCAGGCGTCGATGTGACAAAGGAGCCGATTCCGGTTCTGCCAACCGTTCACTACAATATGGGCGGCATTCCAACCAATTATTGGGGCGAAGTGCTGAATCCGACGAAAGAAGATCCTGACCGTGTTCAGCCAGGCCTGATGGCTGTGGGTGAAGCAGGGTGTGCTTCGGTACATGGTGCCAACCGTCTTGGCTCCAACTCGCTGATTGATCTTGTGGTGTTTGGCCGTGCGGCTGCAATCCGCGCTGGCGAAGTCATCGACCGCGCTGCGAAAATTCCTGACATCAACGAAGCAGCCGTCGATAAGATCATGGATCGCTTCCATCGCCTGCGTTATGCCAACGGCTCGACACCAACCGCAGAACTGCGCGAGAAAATGCAGCGTACCATGCAGGAAGATGCAGCCGTTTTCCGTACTTCTGAATCGCTCAAGCAAGGCGTCGAGCGTATGTCCGCAATCTGGAAAGAACTGCCTGACGTTAAGGTCAGTGACCGTTCGATGATCTGGAATTCGGATCTCGTTGAAACGCTGGAACTGGAAAATCTGATGGCAAACGCGATGGTGACAGTCGTTTCGGCTGAAGCCCGTCAAGAAAGCCGCGGTGCGCATGCGCATGAGGATTTCCCGGACCGTAACGACGCCGAATGGCGTAAACACACTCTGTCCTGGTTGTCGCCAAATGGCGATGTGAAGCTGGATTATCGCCCTGTTCATCTCGATCCACTGACGACCGAGGAAGAGGGCGGCATCAGCCTGGCCAAGATTGCGCCTAAGAAGCGCGTTTACTGATCGAGGGGATGAGCAATGGTTGAACTCGCACTTCCCAAGAATTCCCGTATGCAGGAAGGCAAGACCTGGCCGCGTCCAGATGGCGCCAAGAATGTGACGGAATTCCGCATTTATCGCTGGTCGCCGGATGACGACGCAAATCCAAGCATCGATACCTATTATATCGATCGCGATGATTGCGGCCCGATGGTGCTCGATGGTCTGCTCTACATCAAGAACAAGATCGATCCGACGCTGACGCTGCGCCGTTCATGCCGTGAGGGCATTTGCGGTTCCTGCGCAATGAACATCGATGGTGCTAACACGCTCGCCTGTACCAAAGGCATGGATGAGATCAAGGGTTCCATTAAGGTCTACCCGCTGCCGCATATGCCGGTAGTGAAGGATCTGGTGCCTGATCTGAGCAACTTCTATGCTCAGCACCGTTCGATTGAGCCTTGGCTCAAGACGGTTTCGCCAGAGCCGCAGAAGGAGTGGCTTCAAAGCCACGAAGATCGTCAGAAGCTCGATGGTCTTTACGAGTGCATTCTCTGCGCTTGCTGCTCGACCTCGTGCCCAAGCTACTGGTGGAATGGCGACCGTTACCTTGGACCAGCTGTGCTGCTTCAGGCCTATCGCTGGCTGATCGATAGCCGCGATGAAGCGAAGGGCGAACGTCTCGATAACCTCGAAGATCCGTTCCGCCTGTATCGCTGCCACACGATCATGAACTGCGCGCAAACTTGCCCGAAGGGTCTTAACCCGGCCAAGGCGATTGCCGAAATCAAGAAGATGATGGTCGAGCGCCGTGTTTAATCGCGACCGCTTCTTGCTGAATTAAAGGGAGGTCTTGCTTCCCTTTTCTTTTGCGGAGACTTGATTTTTCTGAGTTGGCAATATTAGATCTGGAAGCAGAAACTTACCGCTGTTTCAAAGGTCCATTATGCTTGATCATATCGGCTTCAATATTTCCAGCATGCCCAGATCCTGCGCTTTCTATGATGCGGCACTTGCACCGCTCGGTATTACGCGAGCAATGGAGTTCGGTGATTGGATCGGTTATGGTCGCAATGGCAAACCGGAATTCTGGATCGGAAAGCAAAAAGGCTCAAAGCTGGAAGGTGTGCTGCACGTCGCTTTTTCAACGGGCACCCGTTCCGAAGTGGACCGCTTCTATGAAGCGGCAATGGCTGCAGGCGGGCGTGACAATGGCAAACCGGGGATACGTGAACATTATCACCCGGATTATTATGCAGCGTTTGTAACCGATCCTGACGGGCATAATATCGAAGCCGTCTGCCATCTGCCGGAATGAAAGAAGCGGGCATTGCCCGCTTTTTTTTGATCAGACCAGCTTCGCGTCGAGCGTGACTTCTATCGCACCGAGTGCTTTTGAAAGTGGACACGTCTTTTCAGCCGTTTCCGCCAATTTTTGAAAATCGCTATCCGTAATTCCTGGAATAGTCGCATTGAGTGATAATGCGCTGCGGGTAATCTCAAAACCACCGCCACTGGCAGGAACGACTGTTACTGTAGCGGTAGCTTCCAGTTTTTCAGCAGGTGTGCCGTTTTGGGTGAGTAGCGCGGAGAGGTTCATTGCAAAGCACCCCGCATGGGCCGCCCCCAGCAGTTCCTCGGGATTTGTACCAGCGCGCCCGCTTTCATCCTCAAAGCGCGCCTTGAAATCATAGGGGAGGTCTTTGAGCGCGCCGCTCTGCGTATTGAGCGTGCCTTTACCCTCCTTGAGTGTACCTTTCCAGACTGCGGTTGCTTTTCTGTCCATGGGGAAGCTCCTCTCGATTGGTTTCTTTCAACCAGATAGGGCAGCTTCCCATGGTTTCCAGTGTCAGTTTTGGGGAAACCTACGGTTCGTATCGACCGCCCATGCCAGCGAAAGCATCAGAACAATGATGATGATCATATTGAAGAAAAAGCGATCATAGGGCATCGGAAAGTAAACAAATTTGCCGAGAATTCCGATGACCATCGCAAAGACGATACCATTCAAGCGTGGTATATCGGTTTTGATCCCCGCCTTCGCCATCGCTGCCCAGGCAACGGCTGCCACCAAAAGAATGGAGGGCCAGCTTTCAAGATAAAGCGCCAGAATGATCCCACGAATATAGGCTTTGACGAGCAGGACGATCGAAAAATCTGGCTTAAATTCAGTCATGGAACTCTGCATCTCGATGCAGGTGAAATAAAGATGCGCCCACCAGCCGGGATGTCCGGCAGCTTTCTCCATCATCAGACCTGCTACGATGCAGACGACAAAGGCGGTCAGCAATGGAAGTTTCCGCCAGCGAAACAGGACAGCCGTAATCAGTAGAGCAAATATCATGATGATGTTGTCTGGACGGATTGCGAAAGAAAGCACGAGCAGCAAGGCACCGAGCCAGTCACGCTCGCGCAGAATAGCGAAAATGGCAGCGAAAGAAAGCGCTGCCATAGCGATATCCGGAAACACCGCTGATGTTATCGGGCCATAACCGGCCAGCAAAAGTGCGGGTCCAACCAGCAGCCCTGCCTGAAGCGCATTATAGCTACTGAGCAGCCAAAGCATAAGCAGCCCGGTGGCAAACGCCGACGCAATACTGATCAGATGTCCACCACGGACCAGCCCGGTATAGGGCTCAATCCAGCGCAGCAGTTGAATATAGCCTGCTTTGACGCGGTACATGACGAGTTGAGATTTGAAATTATCGGGGCTTGTCCACTGATCACTTCGATAGCCCTCACCGTATTTCAGCGCTTGCAGCTCGCCTTCTGTCGTTACTTCTGCGACTTGTCGCCATGTTTCTGTATGCAACTCGACCGCATCTGGATATCGGTTTTCCAGTGCAGTCGCGATATAGGGGATCATGTCCCAATTATGATCGGGCTTTATGACTGTATAGATTATGGCGGTTGCCATAGCGGCAATAATGGCCAGCGCGCCGGCGATTTTGGATAGTTTGTGAACGCATTTCGTTGACCACAGTCCTGCCTGTATCTGCAGGATTTGGTCGATCAATCGCTCATTGGTATGCATGCGCTGAGGCCCCCACGCCTATGTTAAGTCTTACTTTTTTTAACAGACGCGAAAGCTTTTTCCAGTATGCGTGTGATACTTAAATTGCTTCGCCTTGTAGTAGACGTGGCGTGTCGCCGGAAAGACCCGCTGCCTGCTTGATGAAGAAGGACTTGAGGCTCGGTACGCGATCAACAAGGCCGAGGCCAATGTCACGAATGGTACGGATGGCCGGATTATCATTGGAGAACATTTTTGTCAGTACGTCGGTTGTGACGCCCATTTGCACCGTATCGAAACGCCGCCACGCCTGATAGCGCTCAAGCGCTGCGAACGATCCTATATCCAAGCCAAGGCGATCGGTTTCGACAATGACTTGTGCAATGGCTGCCGCATCACGAAAACCCAGATTGAGGCCCTGACCGGCAATCGGGTGGACGCGGTGGGCTGCGTCGCCTACAAGTGCAAAGCGTGGTCTCACGAATTCGCGAGCCAGTGTCAGGCCAAGCGGGAAGGCGCGGCGCGGCCCTTCAACAGTCAGCGCTCCAAGGCGATGACCGAAACGCTGCTCAAGTTCAGCTTCAAAGATGAAATCGTCTTCGCGGATCAGACGTTCAGCATCAGCCGTGCGTTCCGTCCAGACGAGCGAGCTGCGATTGCCTTTAAGTGGCAGGATGGCAAATGGTCCCGCAGGCAGGAAATGTTCATCGGCACGACCGCCATGCGGACGCTCATGGGCGACGTTGCACACGATGCCAGACTGGTCATAGTCCCAGTTGACGGTCTTGATGCCTGCAATGTCGCGCAGGCGCGATTTTGCACCATCTGCGGCAATCAACAGACGGGTCGCAATTGTCTCGCCGTTCGCCAAAGTGACGCTAACGCTTTCAGGATTCGTTTCAAAATTCTCGACGCTCATGCCGGCAATGAAGGTGATGCCAAGTGCATCTGCTTGTCTGTGAAGGGCAGTGTTAAGCACGCGATTCTCAACCATGTGCGCAAAAGGCTCGCCCGGGTTCACATCTCCAGAAAAGGTGAGAAAGACCGGGCGCACAGGATCGGACGTTCGGGAATCCGTGATCACCATTTCAGTGATCGGTTGCGCGTCGGCGAGGATCTCCTGCCAACATCCCAGCTTATCGAGCATACGCGAGGCAGCCGCTGCAATGGAGGATGCCCGCGGATCGCTCTTCCAGGCGCCTTCTGGTGCGCCGTCGATCACAGTAACCGAAAGGTGGGGAGCAGCCGCCTTGACCGCCACGGCAGTAACGAGGCCGACATAGCCGCCGCCTGCGATCACCAGATCGTTCTTACCCGTGGTTCCTTGCTTGCTTGCGGCAGACATCTTTTCTTCCTCTCGGATATTTAGATCACCCTTCGGTGAAGTGTGTGAGGCTGCGACTTGACAGTTTCTGTGGTCCAGGCACAAACAGTTCACCGAGAACATAGTTCCTATATAAGATTGCAGGAGACAGGCTGTCCATGTCCGACGACAAAAAGACCGGTGCATTTGAACGTAAGCAGACTGACGCCATGCAACAGCTTCTGAAGACACTTGATCTTGAGACACTAGAAATGGATCTTTTTCGCGGAAATAGTCCGCAGGTCGGCTGGCAACGCGTTTTTGGCGGACAAGTCATTGGTCAGGCGCTGATTGCAGCGCAGCGCACGGTTGATGCGGACCGGCACGTTCATTCCTTGCATGGCTATTTCGTGCGTCCGGGCGATCCGGCGATCCCGATTATCTATGAAGTTGATCGTATCCGTGATGGTTCAAGCTTCAACACGCGCCGCGTTCTTGCGAAACAGCATGGCAAGGCGATTTTCACGCTGTCTGCGTCATTCCAGATCGATGAAGCCGGGCTCGATCATCAAATTGATATGCCTGAAGGCCTTCCCATGCCCGAGCAGTTGGTCGGCGATCACGACCTTAAGGAAGAATATCTGCATCTGGCACCGGCTGGCGTACGCAAATACTGGGAGCAAGAGCGGCCTATCGAGATCAAGCCGGTATCGCTCAAACATTATTTCTCGCGCGAGAAATTGGCTCCCAGTCAGCATGTTTGGGTGCGGGCGCGCGGTATTGTGTCGGATGATCGCGCGCTTCAGGCGGCTATTCTTGCGTATCTTTCCGATATGACTTTGCTCGATACATCACTGCATCCGCATGGGCTTACGATTTTTGACCGTGATTTGCAGGTGGCAAGCCTCGATCATGCGATGTGGTTCCATCGCCCGTGCAGGCTCGATGATTGGCTCCTTTACACGCAGGATACGCCAAGCGCATCGGGTGCGCGTGGGTTTAATCGCGGTGCGCTCTATACGCGCGAAGGGCTTTTGATTGCCTCGGTCGCACAGGAAGGCCTCATTCGTGTGCATCAAAAAGAGAAATGATTATATTTTAATCATCAGAAAGCTTAGCGATTAAATTTTATGCAAATACTCTTTGAGTTATAAGGCTTCGAACGCAAAAGCTGAATCGGATGAATCACTTAAAGCGGTTTTGTCTCTTTCGGGAAAAGCCGCTTAATATTTTTATGACAAGATTCTCCTCGGGCTGGACACTGCATTCCGTTTATTGAAAAGCCCGCATTTTGGGCGGAAATACCGTTTCGATCTTCGGATTTTTCTTCAATGGCGAATGTCAAAAATCAGGAAAATTGCATCCCTTTTGTTCGATCGCGCGCAACTGGCACGATTTTTGTTTCTGTAGGCCTGAACCGGTCTTTTCAGCGCAGACGCGTTTGAAGCCGCCATTCGACGGAGATACTCGATGCTCATAACTGGAAGATACAAGCAAACGGCTCTCGCCACCCTGCCTGTGCTGCTTGCTCTGGCTGGAACAGCTTTTGCACAGGATGCAGCTGCACCAACCCCCACTCTGGATACCGGCGATACCGCCTGGATGCTGACTTCAACGGCGCTTGTGTTGATGATGACTATTCCAGGCCTGGCGCTGTTCTACGGCGGCATGGTGCGCAAGAAGAACGTGCTTTCTACCGTCATGCAGAGCTTTGCAATTACCTGCCTGATGTCGGTATTGTGGATGTTCTTCGGCTATTCGCTTGCTTTTACCGATGGCGGTTCCATGAACGCCTATATTGGTGGCTTCGATAAGGCATTCCTTGCTGGCGTGACGATGGATTCGCTCACCGGAACCATCCCCGAATACCTCTTCATCGTTTTCCAGATGACCTTTGCGGTTATCACGCCAGCGCTGATTGCTGGTTCGTTTGCAGAACGCATGAAGTTCTCGTCCATGCTCGTCTTCATGGTTCTGTGGCTCTTCATCGTCTATGTGCCGGTTGCGCACTGGGTCTGGGGCGGCGGCTTCCTCGGTTCTGACGGCGTTCTGGATTTTGCTGGCGGTACAGTTGTCCACATCAATGCCGGTGTCGCTGGTCTCGTTGCAGCGCTGGTCATTGGCAAGCGCGACGGTTACGGTCATGTCAACATGGCGCCGCACAACCTCGTTCTCTCTGTTATCGGTGCAGCCCTGCTATGGGTGGGCTGGTTTGGCTTCAACGCAGGTTCTGCTGCTGGCGCAAATTCACTCGCTGCTGTCGCTATGCTTAATACGCAGGTTGCAACGGCTGGAGCAGCTCTTGCCTGGATGTTTGCTGAATGGGCAATCGCCGGCAAGCCAAGCGTTCTCGGCATTATCTCAGGTGCGGTTGCTGGTCTGGTCGCTGTTACCCCTGCAGCAGGCTTCGTCAACCCAACTGGTGCGTTGATCATCGGTATCATTGCAGGCGTTATCTGCTACTTCGCCGCTGTTAAGCTCAAGCACGCACTTGGCTATGATGACTCGCTCGATGCGTTCGGCGTACACGGTGTTGGCGGTTTTGTGGGTGCGATCCTGACCGGCTTCTTTGCCGATGTTGCAATCAACGCTGCTGGTGAAGGCGCAACCATGGGCAAGCAGTTCTTCGGTGCTGCTGTGACAATCGTTTACACCGCAGTTGCGACCGCCATTATTCTCTATGTCATCAAGGCCATCATGGGACTCCGCCCAACGAAGCAGGAAGAAATGGAAGGCCTTGATATCGCGTTGCACGGCGAGTCTGTTCAGTAGAACAGGGTTGTCTCAAGAAGGAAAAAGGCGCGGGTAACTGCGCCTTTTTCATTTCTCCACATAAGCGGCCGCATGGTTAATGCGGAATTAACCATCGCAAGGATAGGATCACACCGATTCATTGCGCCCGAGGCTTTAAAAGCCGCAGGGCACCAAAACATGGTTCGGGACAGGCTTTATGCGGCAAGGATATTCGCCCTCATACCCGCTGCGTGACGAGCGGATTTCGGAAGACAGGCTGAGACTGGCCAATATTTTCCGCAGGCAATTCTATATCCTGTTTGGTCTAGGATTGCTTGCGTTTACGAGTGCTGCGGTGGGCGCTCTTGCGACATGGAATGTTGCAGATCCAAGCCTCAGCCATGCAACGGACAATCCTGTCACCAATGCGCTGGGCTATCCGGGCGCTGTTTTCTCTGACATTGCGATGCAGTTCTTTGGTCTGGCAAGTGTGCCAGCCCTTCTGCCGCTTGCCGTGTGGTCACTGCTGTTGATGACGCGCGGAGGTATTGGCCGGATTGCGAAGCGCAGCTTTGCATGGCTTGGTGCCGCGCTTTTGTTTGCAGCGATTGCAAGCTGCTTTGCTGTGCCGGAAAGCTGGCCGATGCCGATTGGTCTGGGCGGCGTGTTTGGCGATCTGATGTTGCGCATTCCGGGCGTGTTCATTGGTGCATTCCCGCAAGGGGCGATTGCATCTGGCATTGCGCTGGTGCTGGCTTTTCCAGCACTCTGGCTGTGCCTTTTTGCAAGCGGAATCATCGGCCGACGCGACGCGCTGGTCAATGCCCCAGCTGGGCGGGAATCGTCTTCTGAGGACGACTATTCGGATGATGATGAGGCTGAGGAAGAAGCCTCTTCCGGTGGACTTGCTGCGTTCGTTGGTTCGCTCACCCACACTATTTATAGCGTATCGGCGACATTTAAGCGTTTGACTGGTATGAACCGCCGCAAGCCGCCAGAAGATGAATATGGTGATATGCGTCAGGTTCGTCGCAGTGCGGAAGCGCGCGATAGTTCCCGTCGGGAACCGGGCTTTGGCGCGGCATCGCAGGAACCGCCATTTGATATGGATGAGGGCTATGATGATGCGCCGCTGGCTGGGGAAGAATGGCACGATGCACCTCCGCAGCGTTTAAAAGCGCGCGTAGGCGAACGTGCCGCTGCCCCGAAACCGGGTGCACGCATTCAGCGCGAAGCGCAGGCATCGTTCCTGAAAGACGGCGGCGCATTTGAAATGCCATCCCTGCATTATCTGGCAGAGCCGAAGCTTGTGCAGCGCGATGCATCGCTTTCCAAGGATGCGCTCGAACAGAATGCACGTCTACTTGAGGGCGTTCTCGAAGATTTCGGTGTGCGCGGCGAGATCATCAATGTGAAGCCGGGTCCGGTCGTGACACTTTACGAACTGGAACCAGCGCCGGGTATCAAATCGTCCCGCGTGATTGGTCTGGCTGACGATATTGCCCGCTCGATGAGCGCGATTGCAGCGCGTGTGGCTGTGGTACCGGGTCGCAATGTGATTGGTATCGAACTGCCGAACCAGAAGCGCGAAATGGTTTATCTCCGCGAAATGCTGGCAAGCCGCGATTTTGAGCAAACCAAAGCAAAGCTTGCACTGGCGCTGGGCAAGACCATTAATGGCGAGCCGGTCATTGCCGATATAGCAAAGATGCCGCATGTTCTGGTGGCAGGTACAACGGGTTCCGGTAAATCGGTTGCGATCAATACGATGATTTTGTCGCTCGTTTATCGCATGACGCCAAAAGAATGTCGTCTGATCATGATTGACCCAAAAATGCTGGAACTTTCAATCTATGATGGCATTCCGCATCTGCTAACGCCCGTTGTGACCGATCCCAAGAAAGCTGTTGTCGCGCTCAAATGGACTGTTCGCGAGATGGAAGACCGATATCGCAAAATGTCCAAGGTTGGCGTGCGTAACATTGACGGTTTCAATCAGCGTATTGGGGAAGCCCAGAAGAAGGGCGAACAGATCGCCCGTACCGTTCAGACAGGCTTCGACCGCAATACCGGTGAAGCGATCTATGAAACCGAGCAGCTCGATCTGGAGCCAATGCCATATATCGTCGTAATCATAGACGAAATGGCCGACCTGATGATGGTGGCTGGCAAGGATATTGAAGGCACGGTGCAGCGTCTGGCGCAGATGGCGCGTGCCGCAGGCATCCATGTCATCATGGCAACGCAGCGCCCATCGGTCGATGTTATTACCGGTACGATCAAGGCCAACTTCCCGACGCGTATTTCCTTCCAGGTGACGTCGAAGATCGACAGCCGAACGATCCTCGGTGAGCAGGGTGCAGAGCAGCTGCTTGGTCAGGGCGACATGTTGTTCATGGCGGGTGGCGGACGCATTCAGCGTGTGCATGGTCCATTCGTGGGCGATGACGAGGTTGAACGCATTGTTCAGCATCTCAAGCTTCAGGGCGTGCCGGAATATCTGGATGCGATCACTGAGGATGAAGAAGAGGACGAGGGCGGCTCTCCGGCCGGAACATCGAACCTCGAAAACTCCGACGATCCTTATGATCAGGCTGTGGCCGTGGTGCTGCGCGACAAGAAGGCTTCGACTTCCTATATCCAGCGCCGCTTGGGCATCGGTTATAACCGTGCTGCATCGATTATTGAGCGCATGGAAGAGGAAGGCATTGTCGGCCCAGCCAATCACGCTGGCAAGCGCGAGATACTGGTGCCAACAGAAGACGACTACTAAAGCCGCGATATTTCGGCTCATCATAGCCAAAATCTCATAGGCTTTAATTGCCATACTCGTGCCTAACTGCCCGATTATTTTAAGAGAATGAAGAAACAAGAGAGTCTGACGATGATGATCTCCCGTATTGCCAAGCTCGTGAAAGCAAGCCGTTTTGCTGCCGTACTCGGATTGGGAGCAATCGGGCTTGGGGGGCTTGGCGTCGTTGCTACGGCCTTGCTGCCAGTTGCAGCGCAGGCGCAAGGCGCAAGTGGGGCTGCGGCTGCACAGCAGATTGCGGATCATTTTTCATCACTGCGCACGCTCACCGGTGAGTTCGTTCAGTTTGGCCCCAAGGGCGAACAGACTGGCGGCACGTTTTATCTGGAACGTCCGGGCAAAATCCGCTTCAACTATGATAAGTCGCCGATCCGCGTGATTTCCGATGGCAATCAGGTGGTCATCAACAATCGCAAGCTCGACACGTGGGATATGTATGCGCTGAATACCACGCCTTTGCGGATGCTTCTTGCTGATCGTATTGATCTGGGTGGCGGTCGCCTTCAGAGCGTGAAGCAGGACCCGGACATGACCACGCTGGTCGTTGGTGACAAATCAGCTTTCGGCAACTCAAAAATCACCATGATGTTTGAGCCAAAGACCATGGATCTCAAGCAATGGACCATCACTGACGCGCAGGGGCTCGACACAACGATCATGGTGTTCAATGTTCGTAGTGGCGTTCGCTTCACGGATGACATGTTCAAGATCGATTACCAGCGCATCGCGATGAAACGCAAAGGCCAGTAATTCTCTGTTTAATTGCTGCCTTACATTTGCATTTGCCGGATAAATGGTTAGGTTCGCGGCCATCTTTTGGTGACTGCGAGTCTTATCCCCATGACCTTTTCTGTTGCTACCTGGAACATTAACTCTGTTCGTCTGCGCATGCCGCTGGTCGAGCAGTTTTTAAGCGATTATCAGCCGGATGTTCTTTGCCTTCAGGAAACCAAATGTCCTGACGATCAGTTTCCTACAAAGGGCTTTCGCGCGCTCGGTTATGAGCATATCGCGATCAGTGGTCAGAAAGGCTATCACGGTGTTGCAACGATCTCAAAGCGTCCACTCAGCGATGTCGAGAAGATTGGCTTTTGCGAGATGGGCGATTGCCGGCATCTGAGCGCAGTGATTGAAGCGGGCAGCAAAAAACTCCGCATTCATAATTTCTATGTGCCCGCCGGCGGTGATGAGCCAGATCCCGCAATCAATCCAAAATTCGCTCATAAGCTCGGTTTCCTTGAGGAAATGCGTTCGATTGTGGCTGACAGGCAGGATGGGAACTCATCCATCCTCGTTGGCGATCTGAATATCGCGCCGCTTGAAAACGATGTGTGGTCGCACAAGCAATTGCTTAAAATCGTAAGCCACACGCCAATTGAAACCACAACGCTTGAAGACCTGCGCGTCAAAGGTGGTTGGAGCGATTTGATGCGTCAGGTCATTCCGGCGGATCAGAAAATCTATACGTGGTGGAGCTATCGCGCCAAGGATTGGGATGCTGCTGATCGTGGCCGCAGGCTTGATCACATATGGGGTTCGGCTGATCTGGAAGCGCATATGCACGGTCTGCAAATCTTGCGCGAAGCGCGTGGCTGGGATCGTCCGTCCGATCATGTGCCAGTAATTGCGACATTCGATCTGGATTAATCGAACGCTCAAGCCTATATAAAGCGAAGTTCAGAAGAGGAGAAAAGAGCAATGGATCGTGCGGCACTGTTTCAGATGACCAGTGTTTTCAATGTTTCCGGGGCTCTTCATGTCTTCTCTTCTCACTCTTCAGGATATTTCCTACGTCACGGCTGATGGCCGTACTCTCTTTTCAGCCATCAATTTCAGCATAACCGAAGGTCGCATCGGCCTTGTCGGGCGTAATGGTATTGGCAAATCCACGCTTTTGAAAATCATGAGCGGTGATTTGTTAGCATCCAGCGGAACGGTCTCGCACACGGGCCGGATTGGTATGCTTGCGCAGAATATCGGCAGCGATGTGCAACAGACGCTGGCCGATCTGTTTGATGTGCGGGATGCTTTTGAAATGCTTGCGCGCATCGAGGCAGGTGAGGGCGGTGACGCTGATTTCGAGCAGGCTGACTGGTTGTTGCCGCAGCGTTTTGATGAAGCTTTGCTGTCGTTCGGGTTTTCGCTTTCGCCGCAAGCCCCGCTCTCCGAGTTGAGCGGCGGGCAGCAGACGCGAGCAGCGCTTGCAGCACTACTGTTTCAGAAGCCCGATCTCATTTTGCTGGATGAGCCCACCAATAATCTTGATCACGATGGCCGTCAGGCTGTCGGCGACATGCTTGCGAAATGGCAGGGGGCTGCAGTTGTCGTCAGCCACGACCGCGAATTGTTGCGGAGAATGGACGCGATAGCCGAGCTTTCGCAAGGGGCGCTGACGCTTTATGGCGGCAACTGGGATTTCTATCATGAGCGCAAAGAACGCGAGCGGGAAGGGGCCGCGCGCGAGCTGGAGCTTGCACAGCGTGATGTGAAGCAGGTTCGGCTCAAGGCACAGGAAGCCGCCGAGCGGCAGGCAAAGAGGGATGCGCGCGGAAAAAAATCGCGTGCTGATGCTGGCATGAGCAAATTGATGCTGGATGCGCGTGAGGACCGCGCGCAAAAGACCGGCGGTCGCGGCGATATGCTGGCTGAGCGCAATGCAGAGCGCGCCCAGAACCAGTTGCGTGAAGCAGAAGCAAAAGTCGAGCGCGTAAAATCTATGCGCTTTAACATTGATGCATCGCTGTCGCCTTCCGGGCGTGTGGTGCTGGAAATGCTTAATGTTTCGGGCGGGCCAGTGCCAGAACATCCAGTCATTCGCGACTTCTCGCTGAAAATTGTCGGTCCTGAACGCATCGTCATTCGCGGCGCAAATGGTGCGGGCAAAACATCACTGTTGCGGTTGATTTCTGGCGATTTGCAGCCGGTTTCGGGCGAGGTCAGACGCTTCGTGCCGATTGCTATGTTTGATCAGCAGATGAGCCTGATGGATCGCGAGGCGACGCTCTACGAGAATTTCCGTAAGCTGAACAAAGGTGCCAGCGATAATGATGCGCATGCGGCACTGGCGCGTTTTTCATTTCGTGGTGATCGTGCGTCGCGTGTTGCCGGAGACTTAAGTGGTGGCGAGTTGCTTCGTGCAGCCCTTGCCTGTGTGCTGGGTGGAACGATTAGGCCCGAATTGCTTATTCTAGACGAGCCGACCAATCATCTCGACCTTGATTCAATTCAGGCGCTGGAAACGGCGCTCAATGAGTATGAAGGTGGATTATCGCTGGTAAGCCATGATCAGGCGTTTCTCGATGCCATCGGTATCGATCGGGTCATTGAATTATAATTCTAGTCTTTATCGCCAAATTGTGGCGCGACTTTTTCAATGTCGGCAATCAGTTGCAGCAGGTTTTTGCTGATATGCGCGTGAAGCGACGCTGCAGCTTCCGGATATTCTTCCAGAATGCGGCGGAACACCGAACGGCTGATACGAATAACTTCGGTTTCTTCCTCAGCCAGCGCACCCGTCAGGCGCGTGGTCTGCGCAATCAGCGCCATTTCACCCAGCATCGCGCCGGGGCCAACGGGGCGGATCGTAATCCGCCCTTCATCCGCTTCGTGAAACAGGGTGATTTTGCCTGATACGACGATATAGCCACAATCCGCGCTCTGACCTTCGCGGAACAGTTCACGACCAGCACGCAGCACAAGGCGTTCTGCGCCGAAGGCAAGCAGACGCAACTGTTCGGGTGAGAATGACTCGAACAGGCCTACTGAGCCAAGAATGCGAATATCGTCATCGAGCGCCATGACTTGTCATTACACCCGTAACAGGCGCTGTCCATCATGGGACAAGTTTGTATCCCCCGCTTTCTGTAACCAGAAGCGATGCGTTGGACGGATCCTTCTCGATTTTCTGGCGCAGACGGTAGACATGGGTTTCCAGCGTGTGGGTCGTGACGCCCGAATTATAGCCCCAGACTTCCTCAAGCAACACATCGCGGCTGATGACCTTGTCGCCAGCACGATAAAGATACTTGATGATTGCGGCCTCCTTTTCTGTCAGACGGATCTTGCTGCCTTTTTCGTCAAGAAGCAGCTTCTGGCCCGGCTTGAACGTGTATGGACCGACGATGAATGTCGCGTCTTCGCTCTGCTCGTGCTGGCGAAGCTGCGCGCGGATACGGGCAAGCAGAACCGCAAACTTGAACGGCTTGGTGACATAATCATTCGCACCTGACTCAAGACCGAGAATCGTGTCCGATTCGGTGTCGTGTCCGGTCAGCATGATGATTGGCGCTTTGAAGCCCCCCTTACGCAGAAGTTTTACAGCTTCGCGTCCATCCATATCCGGCAGGCCGACATCCATGATCAGCAGATCGATGAGACCATTGCGGGCCGTCTGGATGCCCTTTGTGGCATTGTCTTCCTGAAGAATCTGAAATTCTTCGCAAAGCTCAAGCTGTTCGACGAGGATAGAACGGAGATCTTCGTCATCGTCCACAACCAGTATTGTACGACCTGTCATGCCTGTCCTCGTTACTCTTTGATTCAAATAGTGCTTCGTGTTTTATGACACTTAATGGCGATAAGTTGAAGCCGTGAAAAAACAGAGCAGATTTTCTGGCTATCACCTAATCTTTATCAGCAGACAGAAAACGGAGGCGGGATTGACCAGAAATCAAAAAAACCGTGGCATTGGCATTATCGATGTAAGGGCAAAACCCGGTCATAAGACGCGTGGTCTGCTTGCTGCTGGCAATCTGGTGCTCCAATGTGCGCTTGGCAAGGGGGGAATCAGTGCTTTCAAGCGCGAAGGAGACGGTGCAACGCCGCTTTCGTCGATGCGGTTGCTGTATGGCTATCGTCGCGGCGATGCCGGAGCCTGGCCACTATCGCCTTTGTCGCTGCGCCGTGTGCGTAAGCTTGATGGCTGGTGCGATGCCCCGAAAGACGCGAATTATAATCGGCCTGTTCATCTGCCTTTTAAGGCAAGTCACGAGAAGATGTGGCGTAATGACGATGTTTATGATGTCTGTATCGTGATGGACTGGAATATCAGCCCACGCAAACGAGGCTGTGGCAGCGCGATTTTCTTTCATCTGGCACGACCGGGTTATACGCCGACCGAGGGCTGTATAGCATTGAAGCGCGCCGATATGGCGCGCCTCTTGCCGTATTTGAGCAATCGAACGGTTATTCGCGTATTGCGTTAACTAATGCACGCTAGCCGGGATAATTTTCACTTCATTGCCTTCGACATCGAAGAGTTTGCCGTTCTGAACGTAATCGCCATCATGGAGTTCTGCGATCTGATGGTGGCGAATGATGCGCTCTGCACCTTCGGCAAAGACAGACATCTGGTCTGAATTGCCCGTCTTGAACTCATTGAACATCAGATTGAGTGCAATTGCCATGACCGCAGCCGAGCTGATGCCTGAATGGAAGATCGTCTCAAACCATGTTGGGAAATGGTGATAAAAGTCGGGTGTTGCTATCGGAATCATGCCGAAGCCGATGGAAGTGGCGACAATGATCAGGTTGATATTGTTCTGATAATTGACCTTTGACAGCGTCCGGATGCCGCTCGCTGCAACCGTTCCGAACAAGACAATTCCAGCACCACCAAGCACCGATGGCGGCACACAGGCAATTACACGACCCATCACCGGCAAAAGTCCAAGCGTGATGAGAATGAGGCCGCCCGTCGCAACCACGTAGCGGCTTTTCACGCCCGTCACGGCTACAAGTCCGACATTCTGTGCAAAGGCGCTTTGCGTGAATGAGCCGACGACGGGTGCGAGAATACTAGACGCCATATCTGCGCGCAATCCATCGCCCAGACGGCGGGAATCGACTTTGGTTCCCAGAATTTCTCCGACGGCCAAAATATCGGCGGAGGTTTCGACCAGTGTCACGACAATCACGATAAACATCGACAGCGTGGCAGCGATGCTGAAAATCGGCCATCCAAAATGGAAGATGTCGGGCAAAGCCATAACCGGGCCTTCTGCGACCCGCGAGAAGTCCGTCATGCCGAGCGACCATGCAATCCCTGTTCCGATCACCATGGCGAGCAGGATGGACAGACGAGAAATCGTGGCATTGCCGACTTTGCTCAAGAGCAGCACGATTATCAATGTCAGTCCGGCCAACCCGATATTGGCCATGCTGCCATAATCTTGCGCTTTGCTGTTGCCACCCATGGCCCAGCGCGCAGCAACTGGCATCAAGGTGAGGCCAATGGTTGTGATTACAATGCCAGTCACAAGCGGCGGGAAAAAGCGGGTGACACGCGAAAAGATTGGCGTGATGAGAAAGCCTATCAGCGATGCCGCCATGACAGCACCAAGCACGACCTGAATTCCGGCCTCTCCTGTTTCGGCTGATGTAACAATCGCAACCATCGTGGCGACACCAGCGAAGGAAACGCCCTGTACCAATGGCAGCTGACAGCCGAAAAAGGGGATGCCGATTGTTTGCAGGAGTGTTGCAATGCCGCCTGCAAAAAGCGAGGCGGTCACCAGCATGCCGATTTCGCTCGCACTTAGTCCCGCTGCCTGACCGATGATCAGTGGAACGGCGACGATGCCGCCATACATGGTCAACACATGCTGAAATCCATAAGCCAGATTGGCTGTAACGGATAGTTTTTCGTCTTCGGGACGTGGGGTTGCCACCATCCCGCTTGGGCGTGTATTCACGGTTATCCCTCCCGATGTCTCTCCTCAAAGACAGGGGACGAGTATATCTCTCATGCGCAAACTGACTGCATGGCTTTTGATTGAAGTTGTTTTCGATGCGAATGGGCTAATAAATCTCACGCATTGCATCGCTCAGTGCGGCAAAAATAGTGGGTTCTGTCGATTGTGCCACGTTGAAACGCAGATAGCGTGTCGCATTGCGTGAAGGGCTGAAAACATCGCCCGGGGCGAGCAGAACATTTCTTTCAAGCGCGTAGCTCGAGATCGCGCCAGAATCCATCCCCTCCGGCAGACGCGCCCATAGAAACATGCCGCCCTGTGGTTCGGTCCAGAGTTCCAGTCCGGCAGCTTTCAATCGCTTTGCAGCCATTGTCATGGCATCGGCAAGCTTTGCGCGCATCTGGTCGATATGGCGTCTGTAAGTGCCATCAGTCAGAAGAATATGCACGATCTGCGCCGAGAGCGTATTGCCTGCAAAGGTACTGGCGAGTTTCAAATCTGTCAGGCCGTCGATCCAGTCGCGACGACCGGCAATATAGCCAACGCGCGCTGCAGCGGAGAGTGTTTTGGAGAAGCTGCCAATATGCAGCACCCGGTCAAACCCATCAAGTTCGGCAAGAAGTGGCGCGGGCGAAGGATGAAAATCGCCAAAGATATTGTCTTCGACGAGTTTGATGTCATGGATTTCTGCGAGTTTCAGCAGGCGGTGTGCCGTGGCGGGGGACATGATGCCGCCGGTTGGATTATGCAGGCCCGCATTGGAAATATAGAGCTTTGGCGCATGTTCTGCCGCAGCATTCGCAAAGGCTTCGAGATCGGGGCCGGATAGCGTGTAAGGAATGCCGACGAGTTTGACGCGGTGCGAAAGAAGCGCTGCCTGAAAATTGAAATAGCAGGGATCATCGACCAGCACTGTGTCGCCGGGTTGCAGCAGAAAGCGGCAGATGAGATCGATGGCATGGGTGCCGGAATCGGTCAGCAGAATATCGCCGCCTGACAGGTCTATGCCCTGTTCAGATAATTTGCGCGCCAGATGATTGCGCAACGGGCGAAAGCCCAGCGGTTCGCCATAGGTGGTGAGATTGCTGCTTTCATCGCGTGCAATGGCGCGCATTGCCCGGCGAATGCCTTCAAGTGGCAGCCATTCATCGGGCAACCACCCACAGCCGGGCTTATAGGTCTGATCATCCGCTTCAAGTGACTGGCGCATGACCCAAAACGGATCAATCTGTCTGTCCTTTTGCGGGATGGCGGCTGCCAGCGTGAATGGCTGGCGGCCCCGCTCAGAAACATAAAAGCCTGCACCACGACGCGACTGGATTATGCCTTCCGCTACCAGGCGGTCATAAGCTTCAACGACCGTTGATTTCGATACATTCATCGTCTCTGCCAGGCGGCGGATTGATGGCAGGCGCGCACCGGGAGCAAGGCTCATAGCTGCGATACGGTCGCGAATGATCGTCATGACCTTCTCTACGAGCGGCATCTTATCATGTGCTGTTTTATCGTCGCTCGGGCTGCCAAGATAGGCCGCTTCAACGGCTTCAAGACTGCGTAAAAGGCCTGTTGAAATCATCTGTATTATCCTTTGTATCAGTACAGTTTAGCAAAACTGTCCGCAAACTGTCTCTAATCAATTTGGTCTTTCCGGTGCAATTATCAGTAATCACCTATATAAACTGACGAAGGTCGAAAAGACGCAATGAGCAAGACGGCGGGTTGGATTAACGGATTTCTGGGAGTTCTGATTTTCAGTGGGTCGCTTCCCGCCACACGTTTGGCGGTGATCGATATCGACCCGACTTTCCTGACGATGGCACGCGCATCCATTGCCGGATTGATAGGCCTTACCCTGCTGCTTGGCTTCCGTGCGCCGTTGCCGCGTGGTAGTGACGTTATTTCGCTGATTGTTGTAGCGCTTGGCGTTGTGGTGGGTTTCCCACTGCTGACGGGTATCGCGCTGCAACATATGACCTCCGCCCACGCGATTGTCTTTATCGGCCTGCTGCCGCTTGCAACCGCTTTGTTTGCCGTGCTGCGCGGTGGAGAAAGACCCCGCCCTTTGTTCTGGCTGTTTTCAGTCGTGGGTAGCGTGATTGTTGCGTCCTATGCTTATGGACAGGGCACTCAGTCAACATTGCTTGGCGATATGCTGATGCTCGGCGCAATCATCGCCTGTGGACTTGGTTATGCAGAAGGGGCAAGCCTTTCGCGCAGGCTTGGTGGCTGGCAGGTGATTTGCTGGGCGCTGGTGTTCTCGCTTCCTGTCATGCTGCCGCTCAGTATTCTGACGCGTCCTGAAACATGGGAGCATATCGGTGCCATGGCGTGGGGCGGGCTTGCTTATGTCACGCTGTTTTCGATGTTGATCGGCTTTTTCTTCTGGTATCGCGGACTTGCCCAGGGTGGCGCTGCAACCGTTGGCCAGTTACAATTGTTACAGCCATTTTTCGGCCTGATGCTGGCTGCATCTATTGCTGGTGAACCGGTGAGCATAGGGATGGTGATGACTGCGGGCGTCGTGGTTCTGTGCGTCGCAGGAGCTAAACGGTTTGCCTAGCTAAATCTCCAAACTGTTGTGCGTTTGACTTCTGCATCCTCAAGCGCACGCGTAACTGGCACAGAGTAAACGGCAAGCTGTTCAAGCCGGTGTTTGGGCAGATAGGAGCGGCCCGGATCGCCAACGATGATGCGGGCACCGCGTGCGGCAAGCTTTGAAAACCACGGGATCAGACGATCTGCGAGCGGCTTTTCATAGAACACGTCGCCCGCAAGCACGACCTCCCAACCATGATCCTGATCGATCAGATCGGTAAGTGTCGGGGTGATGGCGACATCGTTTGCGCCTGCGTTGATTTCGATTGCCGGGAGCGTGAAAGGAT
Organism: Ochrobactrum sp. Marseille-Q0166; assembly: GCF_014397025.1. Taxonomy (NCBI): domain Bacteria; kingdom Pseudomonadati; phylum Pseudomonadota; class Alphaproteobacteria; order Hyphomicrobiales; family Brucellaceae; genus Ochrobactrum; species Ochrobactrum sp. Marseille-Q0166. Next base: position 499,963 of record NZ_JACJUO010000001.1, read on the forward strand.
CGATGTCAGATGCGATGACGCTTTTTGCACCCGCCTTCATAGCTGCGATGGCGACGAGACCCGAGCCGGAGGCAAAATCCAGCACGGCTTTGTCTTTAACGGTGTCGGGATGATCGAGAATATAGCGCGCGACTCCCTGACCGCCTGCCCAGGCAAAGGCCCAGAAGGGTGGGGGCAGGCCGATGGTTGCCAGTTCTTCCTCGGTTTTATGCCAGAGATCGTGGGCTTCATCGGCCAGATAGAGGTTTATTTCCGGCACATGCGGCGGCGCTTGCAGGCCCGTATTGGCCAGTATGAAATCACGCGTGCCTTTGTGCGCCGGATCAAGCATCAGATATTTTTCGCGTCCAGTCCGCCCATGCGGCAGACTTCGATCCACTCGTCTTCCGTCACCGGCTGTACTGAGAGACGCATCGAGGTGACCAGCGCCATTTTTTCGAGCTTCGGATTGGCTTTGACATCTTTGAGTGTGACGGGTTTCGGCATGTCGCGTACAGCCTTGATGTCCACGCAATCCCAGCGCGGATCGTCCGTAGTGCTGTCAGGATGCGAAAGGGCGCAGACCTCGACGATGCCCACGACTTCCAGACCTTCGTTGGAATGATAGAAAAAGCCTTTGTCTCCAAGTTTCATGGCCCGCATGTTATTGCGTGCGAGATAATTGCGTACGCCGTCCCATTGTTCGCCTTGTTCGCCACGGGCTTTCTGCATTTCCCAGGACCATTTGAAGGGTTCGGACTTGAACAGCCAGTAAGCCATGATCAATCCTTATGCGTTGGCGGGATTGTTGATGGCCCAGTTCCATGGGCGCACGGTCACATCAGCAAAAAGGCCGGCCAGCGCGTAAGGGTCATTCGCGCCGATCTTTTCGGCTTCTGCCTTGTCGGCTGCTTCAACCACAACGAGGCTGCCATTTGGTTTGCCGTCTTCACCGAGGAAAGGGCCTGCAAATTTCAACACGTCGCCAAGACCCTTAAGGTATTCGAGATGGGCCGGGCGTGTATCGAGGCGCACTTGCAGATGGTTGGGCTTGTCGTTGCAAAGAAGAGCAAAAAGCATATTATTCTAACCTTTTCGTTCATGCATGATCTGGTCCGAAAACCGATTCCCACTTTTCGGGATCATGCTTAATCCTCAGTCTTGAGCGGTCTGTTAAGAAGCGCGGTCACGGCTTCATCTATCGTAATATGTCCGGCAAGAAGCGCTGCAACCGCTGTGATGATGGGCGCAGGCACGTCATGTTGTTTGCAAAGTTCAGCTGCGATGGGGGCTGTTGCCACGCCTTCAGCCAGCGGGCGATTGGTGAGATCTTCGTTGCGTCCGATCGCAAGTCCGTATGAATAGTTGCGCGATTGTGATGACGAGCAGGTCAGCATCAGATCACCAAGACCCGACAGCCCCATGATCGTTTCAGGCTTTGCACCCATGGCTTGTGCTACACGGCGCAGTTCGGCAAAGCCGCGCGTAACAAGTGCTGCCTGAGCACTCGCGCCATATCCGCGTCCAATGGCGGCCCCTGCTGCAAGAGCCAGCACGTTTTTCAGCGCGCCTCCAATTTCCACGCCCTTGATGTCGGTTGTTGAATAGCAGCGGAATGCGGGGCCAGAAAGCATTGCGGCAAGCTGATCAGCAATGGCCGCATCCTCGCAGGCAATCGTCACCGCTGTTGGCAGGCCTCGTGCCACGTCGGTGGCAAAGCTCGGCCCAGAAAGTGCGCTGATAGTATGGTTAGGCAAAACTTCCGCCACCACTTCCGACATAAGCCTTCCGGTTTCGCGCTCAATGCCCTTGGCACAGAGAATAACGGGTGCTGATTGTGGAATAAGGCTGCTCAATTCCAGAAGACCTTTGCGCATCGCCTGCGCGGGAACAACAACGAGAACTGCATCGGCATTTTCAAGTACAGCTTTGGCATCCGTACTTGCGCGAATGCCTTCGGGCAGTTCGATCTCGCCAAGATAAGCAGGGTTGCGGCGCTGGTCGTTCACATGAGCCACAGTTTCAGCATCGCGGGCATAAAGCCATGTGTCGTGCTGGCCGATGGCGCTCATGGCCGCCAGAGCCGTTCCCCATGCACCGCCGCCAAGAACGGCAATTTTTGCGCGTTTGCTCATGCCTTTGCTCCGCGACGTCCGGTGCCGAACACGGGTGCTGATTTTTCATCAAGCGGCCAGCGTGAGCGGGGAGCAAGATTGAGCGAATCAGGACCTTTTGTTGCAGCCCGCTCGGCACCTACCCAGGCGATCATGGCCGCATTGTCGGTGCAAAGATTGAGCGGTGGTGCGATGAAGCTGAAACCATGCTTTGCGCAAAGCTTTTCCAGCGATGCGCGCAAGGTCTTATTGGCGGCAACACCGCCAGCAACAATGAGTGACGGCGTGTCGCAATCCGGAAACTCTTCCTTAAAACGCTCAAGCGACCGCTTCACACGATCCGACAGAGTGTCTGCAACCGCATCCTGAAACGAAGCGCAAATATCAGAAACATCCTGATCGGAAAGGGGGGCAAGCTCTGTCGCAGTCTGCCGTACAGCGGTCTTGAGACCCGAAAAGGAGAAGTCGAGTCGGGCTTCGCCCTTGAGTGGCCGTGGCAGCGGAAAACGCTTCGGGTCGCCCTTTAATGCCATGCGTTCAACGGCTGGACCGCCCGGATAGGGCAGGCCGAGCAGCTTGGCAGTCTTGTCGAAAGCTTCGCCCAGCGCGTCGTCGATTGTCGTGCCAAGACGTTCATAATCACCAAGGCCGCGCACAAGCACCATCTGCGTGTGGCCGCCGGATACCAGTAGCAGCAGATAAGGAAACGGTAGATCATCCGTCAGTCGTGCGGTAAGCGCATGGCCTTCCAGATGATTGACCGCATAAAACGGCTTGTTTGCAGCCATCGCCATGGCTTTGGCGGTCATCAGGCCAACAATCAGCCCGCCGATGAGGCCGGGACCAGCGGTCGCAGCAATCGCATCCACGTCATCAAGTTTGAGATTGGCATCTTTCAGCGCGCGTTCCACCAGCCGGTCGAGCGCTTCCACATGAGCGCGGGCGGCGATTTCGGGCACCACACCACCATAAGGTTCGTGTTCGGCTATCTGGCTGAGTACGACATTGGACAAAATATGACCTTTGCCGCTATCGTCGCGTTCAACGATGGCGGCGGCTGTTTCGTCGCAACTTGTCTCTATTCCAAGAATGCGCATTTACGGTTAGACCCTGCCTGTCTTGTAATCTGACGTAAAATATTTGAGAAACCCGGTATCATGGACGGCGCGATATGCAAACAGCATCCTTGAAGATTGGCACAAGAGGCAGCAAGCTTGCGCTCGCACAGGCCTATGAAACGCGTGACCGTCTGATAGCTGCGCATGGTCTGAGCGAAGACGCTATCGAAATCGTGCCTATGTCCACTGCCGGTGATCGTATTCAGGATCGCCCGCTGTCGCAGGTTGGCGGCAAGGGGCTGTTTACCGAAGAGATTGAAGCAGCGCTGAAGGATGGCCGTATCGATCTGGCTGTACATTCCACCAAGGATATGCCGACTGTTCTGCCGGAAGGTCTTCATCTTTCTACATTTCTTGAGCGCGAAGATCCGCGCGACGCTTTTGTTGGCCGCACCTCGAAGCGTTTTCTCGATCTGCCGCAGGGTGCCGTCGTCGGCTCTTCATCGCTGCGCCGTCAGGCAATGATCAAGCGCCTTCGTCCTGACCTTCAGGTGGTAATGTTCCGTGGCAATGTCCAGACACGTCTGCGTAAACTTGAAGAAGGCGAAGTGGATGGCACATTCCTCGCCTGTGCCGGTTTGAAGCGCCTTGACCTGGCTGACGTGATCACCGATCTGCTTGATCCTACGATATTTCTACCAGCTCCAGGACAGGGTGCAATCGGCATTGAAAGCCGTATTGGCGATGAAAAAATCGATGCGCTGCTCAAGCCATTGGCTCATCGTGAAACGCATATAGCTCTTGCCTGTGAACGGGCATTTCTGGCGACGCTTGATGGCTCGTGCCGCACACCGATTGCCGGGCTCGCACTTGTTACTGGTGACAAGGTTTCGTTCCGTGGGATGATCCTGACGCCGGATGGGCGCGAGGCACATGAAGTAACGGCAGAAGGCGCAGCTTCTGACGCAGCCGAACTCGGCTCTGATGCAGCCAAGCGCGTACGGGCAGAAGCTGGCGCGGATTTCTTTGAGGGCTGGGAGTAGCATTGGCGAAAGAGCGAAATGCACCAATCGGTGGCCCTGTTCTGATCACACGGCCGCAACCGTCAGCTTCAATGACGGCGGAAAAGCTTGTAGCTCTCGGCTTTTCGCCCGTTTCCCTACCTGTAAGCCGCACTTTTACGCTTCCATTTCATATCGGCGATCAATCGTTTGACGCTTTGGCTGTCACCAGCGCTAATGCATTTCGGCATGTGCCCAGTGAAATTCTTCAATCGTTGAAGGCATTGCCGCTTTTTGCTGTTGGTGAAGGCACAGCCAGGGCTGCACAAGAAGCAGGTTTTCAGACTGTGATCGAAGGTGGCGGTGATGCGACGCGCCTGGCTGCAACAATTGCTGAACATCTGCCGAAAAATGCGAGGCTTCTTTATCTTGCCGGTCGCGTGCGCCAGTCGATATTTGAGGACAAAGTGTCAGAGGCTGGGCTCAATATGGAAGTCCGTGACGTCTACGATGTCGAGTCGATTAACTATTCAGTCAATGAAATCAAAGCTACTTTCGACCAAGGGCCTTTTGTCGCGGTACTGCTCTATTCAGCAATTGCAGCACAGGCTTTTGTTGAAACGATGCAAAAACTTCACATACATTTTGACGCTGAAACCCGGTTTTTCTGCATTTCCGAGCGGGTTTGTCGTGAGTTGCCAGAGCAATGGCGAGTAAGGGCGCTTGTCGCACATCATCCGGATGAGAGTGGTATTTTTCGTTTGTTTTCCAAACTTTGACTCTTTTTGTAGCAACTTTCCTTCATCTGATGATTTTATCTGGTAAGCTTTGAACCATCTGTTATGCGAATACGAGAGGACCCATGGCGAAATCCGGCACTCCGCGACATTCCAAACCGGCCCGCACGCCCGTGACGATCAATCTCGATCCGTCTGATGTAAAACGCGTAGATGAACGTGCTGCGTCTCAATCAACACCGAAGGCCGAACCCGTCGGGGATTTCGCTCAGAAAGCCGCTACAAAACCGGAAGCTCCAAAAGCTGAGCCTAAAGCGGAGAAGCCACCCTTTGCTGCCGGTGTTAAGCCCGAAGCAACCAAGGAAATGCCTCGTTCCACTGCATCTGTGCCGCCGGTGATTGAAAAGAAATCCGGTTCGACCGGCGCTTATTTTCTGACGGGTGTTGCAGGCGGGGTTATCGCTTTGGGCGGTCTTCTTGCTTTGCAATGGGGCAATGTGGTGCCGTCACCGGGATCGCGCGTGACCGCAGAACAGCTTGCACATATTGAACAGCAGATTGCGGATTTACGAAGTAATCCTGTGCCTGCGCCGCTTGACGAGGCGAGCAAGGCGCAGTTTGTCGATTTGCAGAAGAGTGTCGAAGCCGCTGAAATCAAGGCGGAGGCCGTTGCCGGAACTTTGACAGACATTCAGCAACAGATTGCGGCGTTGCCAAAGGCAGGCGAGGGCGATGCTGCTCCCGCGGATGTGTCTGCTTTGACCGAGCGTTTAGTATCGCTTGAGCAGCAATTGAGTGATGCAAAGAATCAGGCCGATCAGGCCGCAGCCGGAGTTTCCGGTAATAGCGGTACAATTTCGAGCCTTGAACAGAAGCTGGTTTCGCTTCAGGACAAGGTGAGCGAAAGCGCACGCCAGCCTGATGCATCCGCACTGATCGCTGCCAATGCGTTGAAGACAGCGATTGATCGCGGTGGTTCATTCAAGGCTGAACTCGACACCTATGCATCGGTTGCACCACAGGACACGTCAATTGAAGGGCTGAAGACCTTTGCCGACAAGGGCGTACCGACCATTGCCGATCTCAATGCATGGTTCGGGCCTGTCGCCAACAAGATCGTTGCCACTGAAAACAAGCTCCCAGCAGACGCAGGTGTCTGGGATCAGCTCGTCGCAAGCGCCAAGGGGCTTGTCAGCGTGCGTCCTGTTGCAGGCAATGTCAGCGGAACAGGTGTAGGCCCGACTACGGCACGCATGGAAGCAGCTCTGCATGCTGGCGACCTTGAGCGGGCGGTTTCCGAATGGGAACAGTTACCAACCGATGCGAAGACTGTTTCGGAAGAATTTGCAGGGCAGATGAAGGCGCGACGCGATGCCGATGCGCTCATCCAGCGTCTTGTGACCGAAAGCCTCAAGCCAAAGACCGCAACAGACGCCACGGCGCCAAACTAAGGAGGCGTCCATGCTGCATGTAATTTTTTACTTCGCTATCGTTGTAGTTCTCGGATTTGGCTTCTCGTGGCTTGCCGATCGTCCGGGCGAGCTTGATGTTACATTCGGCGGCAATCATTACAACGTGCCACTGATTACGGCTGCTGCTGGTGTTGTCGCAATTGTTGCGGCGATCCTGCTTGTCTGGTGGCTGATCAAGAGCATTATCCAGTCGCCCTACACACTGCGCCGCCATTTCCGTGCGCGCAAACGTGACCGGGGCTATCAGTCACTGTCGACAGGGTTGATTGCAGCTGGTGCTGGCGACGCAGAGGCAGCCCGCCGCATGGCGGCTCAGGCAGGCAAACTACTTAACTCCGATCAGGAACCGCTCATCAAGCTTCTTGAAGCACAGACCGCCATGCTTGAAGGTCGCTCAGACGACGCCCGTAAGGGCTTTGAAGCCATGATCGAAGACCCGGAAACCAAGCTGCTTGGACTGCGTGGGCTTTATATCGAAGCGCAACGGGTTGGTGCGCGTGAGGCTGCTCGTCATTATGCGGTGGAAGCAGCCAAGGAAGCGCCACAGCTTGAATGGGCATCATCGGCCGTCATGGGGCAGCTTTGCTCTGAAGGCGACTGGGATGGTGCCTTGAAGCTCGTTGAAGCCCGCAAACAGGCGCTCGCACACAGCAAGGACGTAGTGAAGAAGGAACGCGCAGCGCTTTTGACTGCCAAGGCCATTGCGACAGTCGATGTGGATCATGCAAATGCAAAAGCTATTGCGCTGGAAGCGAACAAGCTTGCTCCTGATCTGGTGCCTGCGGCTGTTGTTGCGGCCCGCGCATTGTTTGCTGATGGCGAAGTTCGCAAAGGCTCCAAAATCCTTGAAGCTGCATGGAGACGCTCGCCGCATCCAGATATTGCTTCGGCCTATGTTTATGCTCGCGCTGGTGACACCGTGCAGGACCGCCTGAAACGGGCAAAACATCTGGTCACGCTCAGGTCCAATAATCCGGAAGGCAGTCTGGCTGTGGCGCGTGCTGCCTATGAGGCGGGCGATTATCGTTTGGCGCGTGATAATGCCGAACAGGTGTTACGTGGATCGCCGCGTGAAAGCGCTTATCTGTTGCTTGCGGATATTGAAGAGGCTGAAACTGGTGATCAGGGGAAGGTCCGGCAGTGGTTGGCACAGGCAGTTAAAGCCCCGCGCGATCCAGCATGGACAGCAGACGGTTATGTATCCGAGCAATGGTCGCCGGTGTCTCCGGTCACAGGTCGTCTCAACAGCTTTGAATGGAAAGTGCCAGTTGAGCAGCTTTCGCCTGTGATCGAAGTTGAAAAGCCAGAAGTGGCAGAAGTTATCCCTGATCGTATTCCGGAAAACACGGCAATCGTTCCGGTCGAGAATCACGCGTCAAAGCCGAAATTTGACGATATTGTTGAAGCGAAAGTTGTGCTACCGAAGGTGGAACCCGTCAAGGCAAAGCAGGAGCCTGCTAAACCTGAAATCAGGCACGTTGACAAGCCAGCTGTTCTGGATGCAGCAGAGCCGGAAACCGAAGATGACAACAAGGAACGTCCTGGTCATATTATCGTTGACGATCCCGGTGTTGATGAGCGCAAAGCCTCACAGAAGAGCCAAAACAGCGGTTTGCGCCTATTCTGAGCCTATAATTGTTGCCTAAAGACCACGCAAGCACCGTCTTGAGCTGCTGAAAACCGGCCAAGGCGGTTTGTCGCCTTGCCTCATATTTTGATCCCGCTAGTTTCAGATTTTCTAAAGAACGGCAGTCTGCCGATATATTTGTTTCTGTGGCGAGGGTGAATGTTCGAGCGTTTGCTGGATTTTCTGAAAGAGTTGCCGGGTAACGCTTTACGCGAACGGGGCGGAAAGTTTGCCGATGATGATCCAAGACTGGCTGCCGCAGCTTTGATGTTTCACATCATGGATGCGGATGGTGATGCGCGTGAAGTCGAGCGGACCAAGCTTTCCACCATGCTTTCACAGAAATATGGCCTGAAGGGGGATGCACTAAAACAGCTTATCCGTGCCGCTGAAGAGGCCGATCAGGAATCAATCAGTCTGTCGGATTTCACATCTGTCCTCAAACGCCATCTGGATTATCAGGCACGTCTCGATTTCATAGCGCTGATGTGGGACATCGTTTATGCCGACGGCATTGCGAGTGAGGTTGAGGTGGACGTAATGTGGCGCGTTGCTGATCTGGTTGGCATCACAGCTGCTGATCGCGACCAGATCGAAGTGCGTGTACAAGCGGGTAATAAACCTGCGCCAGAAGCCTGACGCAGCTTTGCACATTGAATTTAAGTGCGTCCTTGTAAATTGCGCGCTTTGCGTAATTGCGGGAACATGGCGGCCCATGCGGCTGCTACGACGATTGATCCCACGCCACCGATAACGACGGCAGGTACGGCACCGATGGCTGCTGCCATGAGACCAGCACGGAATTCGCCCAGCTCGTTTGAAGCACCGACAAAGACCATGTTGACGGCATTCACACGGCCACGAACATGGTCAGGCGTCCAGAGCTGCATCAGTGTTTCGCGGATATAGACGCTGATCATGTCGGCAGCACCGGCCAGAGCAAGCGCGATGATCGACAGCCATGTGAGGGTAGAGACGCCGAAAATGATGTTAAAGAAGCCGAACAGGGCGACGAAGACAAACATCACGCGGCCTGCGTGATCGCGGATTGGGTGGCCTGCGAGCCAGATAGCCGTGAGAACAGCGCCGATACCGGGCGCAGAGCGCAGAAGGCCCAAGCCCCATGGACCAAGATCGAGAATATCGCGTGCATAGATCGGTAGAAGCGCAACCGTACCGCCCAGCAGAACGGCAAACAAATCGAGCGAGATTGCCCCCAGAACGATCTTTTCTTTCCAGATATAGCGGAAGCCCGCAAGCATGGTTGAGAGCGATCGCTCTTCCGTCATTGTATGCTGCTTCGGCTTTGGAATGGAGAAAATCAGAATAGAACCCGCAACCAGAAACACAGTTGCTACGCCATAAGCAGCGATATGCGAGATGCCGTAGAGCAGGCCGCCAGCAACCGGGCCTACAATGGTTGCTACCTGCCAGGCTGATGAGTTCCACGAAACAGCATTGGCAAAGTCTTCTGTCGGAACGAGATTGACCACAAGCGAAGCGGAAGATGGTCCGAGAAAAGCGCGCGCTATGCCGAAGACCAGCAATGCACCAAAGACGACAATAGGTTCGAAGTCGCCAAACAAGGTGAGCAGCAACAGAAAGGCTGTGACGCCTGCTTCCAATACCAGCGACAGTCCCATGACAAGGCGCCGGCCAAAACGGTCAGCTGCAGCACCCGTAAAAAGAACAAGCAAAAGCGCTGGAAGAAACTGGACGAGGCCAACCATACCAAGATTGAATGCATCACGGGTCTGGTCATAAATCTGCCAGCCAACAGCCACGCTGACGATCTGAACGGCAAAGGCGCTCAGGAAACGTGCGGCCCAATATTTTTTAAAGGAAACATGGCGAAATGCGGCATAACGATCCGCATGGGAAGCATCGGTACTGGGGGACATTGCTCAAGACATCTGTAAAAGGGAACTTCTTCTTACAGCAATTTTTAGCTGGAAAGTATCACATTAATTAGAGAATCTAACGCTTGTGCACCAAACCGGGAGCGTGCTTCTTTAGAGCCTGAGCAGGCGATAGCCAAGCAGCAGAAAAAGGCCGGTTTTAAACCGGCCTTCTGTTAAATATCTTTCGTGAGTGCTCATCAATCCTTGCCGAGAAGGCCTTTCCAGATAATGGCGCCGATAGCAGCCCCTACCAACGGAGCCACCCAAAACAGCCAGAGCTGACCAAGCGCGCCGGTTTCTGCAAACAGGGCTGCCGCTGCAGATCGTGCCGGGTTGACCGAGGTATTTGTTACCGGGATTGAGACCAGATGGATCAGCGTCAGCCCAAGACCGATTGCAATAGGTGCGAAGCCTGCTGGTGCTGACGAGGATGTCGAGCCCAATATGACGATCAAGAAGAAGGCCGTCAGCACAATTTCAACGAGGAGTGCCGAGGTCAGGCCGTAGCCGCCTGGTGAGAGTTCACCATAGCCGTTGGATGCGAAGCCTGCCGCTGTAAAGCCGCTTTTCCCGGTTGCGATGAGGTAAAGAATTGCTGCTGCAGCGATGCCGCCCAATACCTGTGCAATCCAATAAGGGATGAGGTCTTTCGCGGGGAAACGTCCTGCAATCAGAAGACCCAACGAAACGGCGGGGTTAAAATGGCCACCCGAAATCCCGCCTACAGCATAGGCCATTGTAAGGACGGTCAGACCGAAGGCAAGGGCAACGCCTGCAAAGCCGATGCCCAGTTCAGGATAGGCGGCTGCAAAGATCGCGCTGCCGCAACCACCAAAAACAAGCCAGAATGTTCCGAAAAATTCTGCAGACAGTTTATTCAACATGGAAGTCCCCAGTGTTGGTGCCGTGATATTGCTACATGAGAATCAATTTCATAAATATATATAAATGTCTATATTTGATCAAATTTGTTTTTATTTATATAAATAACTAATTTATAATTGTTTTATAATAATGGGAATCGTAGGATTTTTATTTTACTAAATGGTTAGATTTTTAATTTTCGGAATATCTAATTTTAAAAATAAACAAGAAAAAAGCGTGTATTAGCCGTTTTTATGCCTCAATTTAAACCACTCTGATTTTTGTCTGGCATATTGCCGTAACAGTCAAAAGCACGCTATAAGAAACTTGTTCGTGTAGATATTTGCCATGAAAACCATCTTGGCAAGTGGGTGTTTCGTGGGGCGTTATTGGGAGTTGCCAGCCTTGAATATTCAATTTCAGGCGCGAACATGCAGATGGGTTCTGCAATCCGCTATATGGGTGGGCTTCAGTGCAGTCCTTTCAGGCTGCACAGCGACAGCATGGTCGGAAACTGTCAGGATCGACAGCAAGCCACCAATGCCAACGGAATGTGCAGGCTGGCAGAGGATAGATCTAAAACAGCGCACGACAATGGTTTTGCTTCGCGAAGATGCACGCCTCGTTACCGACATTGATTCCCACAATCTAAAAGGCCGTAATCTGGGCTGTTGGGAATAATACCTATCAATAATGCTTAACTTTTAAGCGATTGCAGCCGCGAATGTGGTGGATTTTTAATTCGTATTATTGTGGCTGTATTCACGCTTAGGAACTTCAAAACCCGGAACAACAACGGATTCAATATTTTACTGGTACGAAGCAACCGAAGTTCGCTTTTGTAGTTGCTTCACTGTGATACGAATTTTAGTTTCACCATACCCGTTTTTGTATGAGCATCCCAATATTTGCCTGATTGCCCTGCCTTATAAAAATCCAATGCTCTCGTAATTTTTACAAGTGATTCCGATAGAATTAACCTCACATTAACCATGGGGGTTAATGGTCTTTTTATATGGCTCCATCCGCAGCACCGACTGGTGCAAGGACAATTTAGAGAAATACAGCGGTGATACGTTTTGAGAATGTCGGCCTGAGATATGGTATGGGACCCGAGATCCTGAAGGATGTCAGCTTCCATATTCCGCCGCGCTCATTCCAGTTTCTGACTGGCCCTTCAGGTGCCGGAAAGACGTCGCTTTTGCGATTGCTTTTTATGGCGCTCAAGCCAACGCGAGGACTTATCAATATTTTTGGCAAGGATGTTGCGCGACTTGACCATAAGGAAATTCCGCTATTGCGTCGGCGCGTTGGAATTGTATTTCAGGATTTTCGCCTTCTTGATCATTTAACTACTTATGAGAATGTTGCACTTCCGCTGCGTGTCCGTGGTAAGGAAGAAGCCACTTATCGTCATGAAGTTGAAGAACTTCTGCACTGGGTGGGGCTTGGTGATCGCATGAACGTGTTGCCGCCGGTGCTTTCGGGTGGTGAAAAACAGCGCGCAGCGATTGCACGTGCGCTGATTGATCAGCCGGAACTGCTGTTGGCGGACGAACCGACAGGCAATGTTGATCCACCGCTCGCAAAGCGTTTGTTGCGGCTTTTCACAGAGCTTAATCGGTCTGGCACTGCTGTTGTCATTGCGACGCATGATCTGTCTCTGATGGATCAGGTTAATGCACGTCGCATGATCCTCGAACATGGGCGGCTCGATATTTATGAATAATACGAGCGGAAACAGACAAAACACTTTTGCCAAAGTCAGCGAAGACGTGCGCATACGCTTTGAAGACCTCAAGGATATGCTCCTCGTACGTATTGGGAAACGCAGAAAGCGCCAAGGACCTAATCCAATCGTTCCGGATGGAAGTGTCACTGGAACGGCTTTGGTCATAGTGATTGCAATTATGACCTTTCTCGCCTGTCTAACCCTTGGCGGCGTTACACTTGTGCGTACATCAGCTGCGCAATGGCAAAGCCAGATTGCCCGCGAGGCAACCATCCAGATCAGGCCCGTCGACGGCTTGGACATGGAAAAAGCACTGTTGGATGCAAGTGCTATCGCACGCGGCTTCGCGGGCGTGAAGGACACCAGTATTGTTGACAAGGATGCAACCGCACGCCTGCTCGAGCCTTGGCTTGGAAGTGGCCTCGACATCGATGAATTGCCGGTGCCGCGTCTCGTGGTTGTAACCATTGATGAAAACGCACCACCTGATTTTGAAACCATGCGTGCTGAGATTTCACGCGCTATACCGAGCGCTAGTTTTGATGACCATCGGACATGGGTCGACAGGCTTGTTTCCATGGCTAATACGACTGTGCTGATCGGTACTGGTGTTTTGTCGCTGGTGATAGCCGCAACGGTTTTAACGGTGATTTTTGCCACGCGTGGTGCGATGTCCGGCAATGGTCATATCATCGAGGTTTTGCATTTCATCGGTGCAGAATCAAAGTTTGTTGCACGTGAGTTCGAATGGCACTTCTTTCGGACCGCTCTCAAGGGGGCATTGTTCGGCGGGGGAGCAGCTATGCTGGTATTTTTGGGATTTTCATGGTGGGCATCACGTCGCATGGGAACGCCTGCTGGCGATCAGGCAGCTGCAATGTTTGGTAACTTTGCCATTGGTCGTGATGGCTATATTGGTGCTGCCGCAATCATCATTCTGGTGAGCTTTCTGACGATGCTGACAAGCCGTTTGACGGTTGTCCGTCAACTCGCGACAATGGATGGTCCTGGAGTGCGTGGTGAATGACAGCGTTTTTTGCCAATTCCGACCGGAAATCACGACTTCCTCGCAGGTTTTCGATTTATCGCCGCAATAATAGCTATGATAATGAGGCGAAGGAAAATCAGATTCGGCGTATAACTTCGGCGGAATATCTGGAAGGTAATGATGCAGCGACAGGCAAAGAACCTAGGTTGCATAGGGGCGCTGTGGTATGGCGACGTAGCGGCGCTGTGGACGCATCATCGGGTATTGCTTTGGCGGGCGCTAAATTTCTATGGTCACTTTTAATGCGTGTATACCGTCGACTTCAGCCCGTTTCCATTTTTCTCTTCCTGTTGCTTCTTGCCTTTCTTATTGGCTTTGTTTGGTTCAGTGAAAAAGTCACGAGTATGCAGTCGCCAGCGTTGGACGCGCCAGCGGATGCCATTGTCGTTTTAACGGGAGGCCAGTCGCGTATTCAGGCTGCACTTGATCTTCTGAAAGATAAACAAGGCAAGAGGTTGCTGATCAGCGGTGTGCATCCATCGACCAATGAGAGAGATTTGCAGCGCGCCACGCATACCGACGCCAGCCTGTTTAACTGTTGTGTCGATCTGGATCGTTCCGCACTCAATACGGTAGGAAATGCAACGGAAAGCGAACGCTGGATTCGTGCCAACGGTTATCATCGAGTGATTGTGGTCACCAATAATTACCATATCCCACGCAGTATTCTCGAAATGTCTTCTCGCATGCAGGATGTCGAGTTCGTCCCATATCCGGTTGTGAATGGTGAAAAGCGCACGCATAGCTGGGTGGCTGAAAGCGATACGCTCCGAGTCCTTTTCATCGAATATGTCAAATATATTGGTGCAGCTATCCGTGTGGGTGGTGCGAAGATTTTTGGTAATACGTCTGCACCCTCATAGGCCTAAAGCCGTGATTATAGTTCGGACTGACTGAATCAGAATGGCACGAAGATTTCTTTATGGAAAAACTCGAACTTCCTGATATATCGGTTGCCGCTGCCTTTTAGATGCAGCTCTCAGTTTCTTTTGCCTGATCAATTCTCACGATGACATGGGATGGGGGGCATAACCAAGGTCTTCGCCGATACGATGCTTCTCTATCTGCGCTCCATTTTATTCAATATCGCATTCTACATCAGTACCTTCGTGCAGATGGTACTTTACACGCCGTTTTACTTTCTGCTTCCACGCAAGAAAGCATGGATAGTTCCAAAGACATGGGCGCGGGTTAATTTGTGGCTGCAAAAATATATTGCGGGCACTGATTATGTGATCGAAGGTCTCGAAAATATTCCGGAAGGTGCATATATCGTCGCACCGAAACATCAGTCCGCATGGGATACTTATGCTTTTCTACCTCAGCTCGATGATCCTGTTCTGATCCTCAAGCGTGAGTTGATGCGGATACCGCTGTTCGGCTGGTATGTTGCAAAGATGGAAATGATTCCTGTTGACCGCGGATCGCGGGTCAAAGCACTGCATTCCATTACCTTCGGTGCCCAGAAAGCGATTGCTGAAGGTCGTCAGATTCTTATCTATCCTGAAGGTACACGTCGTTCACCAGGCGCGCCACCGCAATATAAGTATGGCATTGTTCATCTTTATGACGCACTGAAACTTCCGGTTTTGCCAATAGCACATAATGCCGGACTCTACTGGCCTCGCCGCAGGTTCCTGCGTTTTCCGGGCACAATTCGCTGTCGTGTGCTGCCGCCCATTCCTGCAGGGTTAGAGAAAGAAGAATTTCTACGTCGTCTGATCGAGACGACAGAAACCGCGTGTGATGACCTGCTCGTTGCAGCAAGCCGTGACGTTAACGCTCCGCCTATGCCACCGACAGCCGTGCAACGGTTGAAGGAACTCAATGAAATAACGACTGTTGTTAAATGAACCGATAGCGCTCTGCTTCGCAAGAAAGAACGGCAAAACTTCATGTTTTGTTAAACTTTCGTTTTTCTTGCGCGAAAACATGAAACCCGTTATCAGAGCGCGATACGAAAGGACCCATCATGAATATCGATGCTATCTCGATTGGTAAAAATCCGCCAGAAGACATCAACGTAATCATCGAAGTGCCAGTTGGCGGACAGCCGATCAAGTACGAGATGGACAAAGAAGCTGGTGCTCTGATTGTGGACCGCTTTCTTTATACGCCGATGACCTATCCGGGCAATTACGGCTTTGTTCCGCATACGCTTTCAGAAGATGGCGACCCAATCGACGTTTTGGTTTGCAATACGCGCCCACTGATCCCTGGTTGTGTTATCAATTGTCGTCCAATTGGCGTCTTAGTCATGGAAGACAACTCCGGTAAAGATGAAAAGATCATCGCCGTTCCTTCGCCAAAACTTACACAACGTTATGAAAAGGTGCATGATTATTCGGATCTTCCCGAGATCACGCTTAAGCAGATTGCGCACTTCTTCGAACATTACAAAGATCTGGAACCTGGTAAGTGGGTCAAGATCGGTGACTGGGGTGATGAAGATTACGCACGCAAGTTCATTGTCGAAGCAATTGAACGCGCTAAGAGCAAGTAATTATTTTTATAGTTTATTTAAAAAAGTGCCCGGATAAAAATCCGGGCACTTTTGTTTATAGTCTATTTTGCTATCTGCTCAGAGCAGAGCGGGGAGTAGCGTCGTCCACATGAACTGACGGATAAAGAAGATAATCAGCAGCAAAACGATTGGCGAAATATCTATACCGCCAAGATTCGGCAGAATATTGCGGATCGGGCGCAGAACCGGCTCGGTAACTTTGTAAAGAAACTCGCCAATTGAAGCCACGAAACGGTTGGAAGAATTGACGACGTTGAACGCATAGAGCCATGAGAAAATGGCGCTTGCGATGATGATCCAGGTATAGATATCGAGCGCCAGATCAATGGTGCGAAACAATGCGATCATAAAACCTTCTCCTTGAGAATTTTCCGAGATGTAGCGGTTGCATTCGTCAAGAACAAGGGCAGAGATGGCTGTTTCTTTAACCCAAGGCATTCAATAGAGCCGGTGACAGCAGCAACGGTGCTGTGTATCAATTACGCTGGGAACAGAACCATCCGCATTGTCTGCCATTCGTTCTGTGTGCCGTACAACGTCTTTTGCAGGCTGCGAAACTGCGATGAAGCTTTTTGGAATCTGGCCACTGGTCACAGAAAGAATTTACAAGTTGCATGGTGCCAAAGTTATTTGGCTGGCCAGAATGCAACGTAAAGGACTGAGGTTTAAGTCTGGAGATATTGGTTCCTCGCAAGTGCCTTTCTGGCAGACGCAGAGTTATAATGCCAATATTGGAATCTCTTTTGCAGTAGGCGCTTTCATTTTCGCTTTGGGAAGCATTTTTATGTTCTGCTCACTGCGCTGGCCTGAATTGGTCAATTTGACCAATCTGACTTTTTTTGCAGGCTCCATACCTTTTACAATTGCCGCAGGGTTACAGCATTTTCAATCGGCCAATGCATCGGACTTTAGTGTTCAGGAGGTTGAAGGACATACTCGGTTATCGATTATAGGATGGCATCCAAGTAGTGCAGGTTGGTTAAGCTCTTTCACGCAGTTTATTGGCACGCTCGCTTTTAATATCAGTACATTTAACAGTATCGCTGCTCCAGGCCGCCCGGAATTGGATGTTCTGGAAATATGGGCACCGAATTTTGAAGGCTCTGTCTTGTTTCTGATTTCGGGCTATTTGGCTTTTGTTGAGGTTGGAAACAAACATTGGAGCTGGCGCCCGAAGAGTTTATCGTGGCAGATCGTTTTTATTAATCTTCTGGGTTGTGTTGCATTTATGATAGCAGCGATTACACCGTCGTCTCCGAACAGAGACGATGCGCTATGGTTACTTAGCTATTCCAACACACATACCCTTATCGGTGCGGTGTATTTTTTTATCGGTGCTGTTCTACTTGTCAGGGAGAGCCGTGAGGCCGAACCAAGTTGATGAAAGTGAGATTAGATATCCGCCGTCTGATATTTCTTGGCCGTGCTGCTGATCAAACGACTGACATGCTCTAGTGCGTGATCGCGCACACGCATATTGCGCAAATGTTCGACAGTGTTTGAGAGATAATCGATATTTGCACCAGATTCGCCTTGTGCTGATGCGACGATTGCCGCTGCATCCTCTGCTTTAAGAGAGCCAGCATATTGTGTATGCGTTCGGTCGGCGACATAGGTGACGGCTTGTACATCGCGGCCATCTGCTAGTCGTAGACGTAGCCATTTTTCGTGATAGACGCGATTAGCCATTTCACGCTCGCGCAAATAGACCATGACTTCATCCGACATTTCCCCGGGTACACGGAAAGCGATTCCAAGACAGGAACCTCCGGTATCAAGGCCGAGCACCAGACCAGGGTGATCAGGGGTACCACGATGAACATGTGAATATATGCAAAGACTGCGGCGATAGCCGTGAAGGCGCGCGCGTGCAGTTTCGACATGTGCAAATCCCGGTCGCCACATCAGTGAGCCGTAACCGAATACCCAAAAATCATTTATGTGCTGATTGTCGGTGTGCTTTATCATGGTAGGAATCTATATAAGTTCAATTATGGCACGTTTTTAACGGCATTCTTAGAATATCCCGCACTTTTTGGTGAGCGGCACTTCACAGGACCCAATCCTGCCATAATATAGCCACCTGTTGGAGACAGCAGATTAATTTATGATGCGTCAGGTTCGCAAACTGATATCAGGTTCTGGTAACCAAGTAACTGATTAAATAGAGGCTTTTTTGATGGCGCATGCTGGTAGTGAAACAAGAAAATCCAGAAAGCGCACAATCACGATAGCGGCTATGGTCGTTGCCCTCGTTGCGGCTTATACGGCTGGTTGGTTCTATGTCTCAGATAAGATTGAAGCGCGCGCTAAAGCTGATATAGCGAAACTCGCATCTCAGGGGGTAGGCGTTCAGTGTGAGAACCTTCACATGGGCGGATATCCACTGCGTGTGAACGTAGTGTGTTCCAGCATATCTTGGCAGAAACCCTCTGAAGGTATGGCTTTGCGAGCCGGCCGCTTCGCCTCGGGCTCTCCTGTTTTTGCGCCGCGTTCACTCAGCAATGAACTGAACGGGCCTGCTTTTGTCGAGTTTCCTGGCATTCAGCCGCTAGAGGTCAATTGGAGCAAGTTTACCTCCAATACACGTCTTGCGCGTCCGTTCCCAACAGAAGTCGAACTTGATGCTCGTGATGTCACAGTCGGCGTGCGGACCGAAACAACAACTACTGAACCCATCAGCAAGCTTGAGCAGATGAATTTCCGCATGAGCACCGAAGATGATCAGCTCAAGATCAATGGGCGTTTTGCAGCGCTCAAGCTGGAACCATCCGTTATAGGTAGTGTCAAGAGTCCCGAAATCGACGGTCTGGCTGATATTGAGTTTGCCAATGCCGCAACATTGCTGGCACCGAGCGCTGCACCACTTAACGAACGGCTGCGTGGTCATAGCGGTGTGATTAATCAGGCTTTTCTGTCCATGCCCAATGGCGCTATGCTTTCGGTCGCCGGTCCATTTTCGGTGGATATGGAAGGTGCGATTGATGCTGACTTGAAGGTTACGATGGTCAATCCGCAATCCTTCGCGCAAGCCGGTCAGACTGTGTTTCCAGAACAGGGCGGTAATATCGCTACTGTTCTTTTTGCCCTTTCCGCCATGCCGAAAGACGAAAACGGCAACCCCGTTATCGAGATTGCCGTTCGTAAGGGTATAGCCAGTGCTGGATTTATTCCATTAGGACATTTGCCAACTTTGTAAGGCCTTATGGAATAGGGCAGAGCATTTGTCTGCCCCGATTATTATTTCTTTTCGCTGATTTCAGTGGCTGCCTGACGTCCGAAGTTTGGTGCGTCGACTTCCTGACCGGCATCGATAATGCTGCGACGCACCGCACGCGTGCGTGTGAATAGATCAAACAGAGCCTCACCATCACCCCAGCGAATCGAACGCTGCAATGAAGCGAGATCTTCCGAAAAACGCGCCAGCATCTCAAGGATTGCGTCCTTGTTATGCAGGCAGACATCGCGCCACATGGTTGGATCAGATGCGGCCAGACGCGTAAAATCACGGAAACCCGAAGCCGAATATTTGATGACTTCCGATTTTGTCACCTGCTCCAGATCACTGGCTGTACCAACGATGTTATAGGCGATGATATGCGGAAGATGCGAGACGATGGCCAGCACCAGATCGTGATGCTGTGGGTCCATCTGATCAAGGCGCGAGCCGCAAGCCGTCCAGAAGGCGGAAAGCTTGTCGATAGCCCCCTGATCTGTGTCCGGCAGAGGCGTAAGGATGCACCAGCGATTGGTGAAAAGTTCGGCAAAACCAGCATCGGGACCTGAATATTCCGTACCCGCAAGAGGATGACCGGGAATGAAATGCACATTGTCCGGCAGTTCCGGCTGCATCTGGGCGATGACGGAGGCCTTGGTGGAGCCCACATCGGTGACGATGGCGCCTGGCTTAAGATGTGCCGCAATCTGCTTGGCAACGGTGCCGGACGAACCGACCGGCACCGATACGATGACGAGATCGGCATCTTGGACGGCTTGCGCACTATCGGTTGAGTAGCTGTCGCCGAGGTTCAGTTCCTCGGCGCGCTTCAAGGTTTCGGCACTGCGTGTTGCAATGGCGATATGAT
The DNA here is from genome assembly GCF_014397025.1 of Ochrobactrum sp. Marseille-Q0166. Classification (NCBI taxonomy): domain Bacteria; kingdom Pseudomonadati; phylum Pseudomonadota; class Alphaproteobacteria; order Hyphomicrobiales; family Brucellaceae; genus Ochrobactrum; species Ochrobactrum sp. Marseille-Q0166. Next base: position 520,105 of record NZ_JACJUO010000001.1, read on the forward strand.
TGACGAGGCCTTCGCGGCGAATGACACGTGCCAGCGATGAGCCGATGAGGCCAATACCGATGAGCGCGATTTTTTCGAAATGGATCGTGGACATCGTCTTATTTCAAAAACTCGGTCAAAGCAGCCACAACGCCACGATTGGCTTCTTCCGTACCAACCGTCATGCGCAGCGCATTCGGAAAACCATAGCCACCCACGCGACGCAGGATATAGCCGCGCCTGGAAAGCCATTCATCAGCCCTATCTGCCGAATATCGGGTATCGTCAAGGAAGTGGATTAAAACGAAGTTGGTGACGGAAGGTGTCACGCGCAGCCCAAGCTTGGTGAACTCATCAGTAAGCCAGGACAGCCACTTTTCATTGTATTCAACCGATTTTGCAACATGAGCTCGATCACGGATTGCAGCAGCCCCCGCAGCGATTGCTGCGGAGTTCATGTTGAAGGGGCCGCGGATACGGTTGATGGCATCGATGATGTGCAGCGGCGCATACATCCAGCCGATGCGCAGGCCTGGCAGGCCGTGAATCTTTGAGAATGTGCGCGTCATGACGACGTTCTCATTTGACGAGACCAGTTCAAGACCCGCCTCATAATCATTCCGGCGAACATATTCTGCATAAGCGCCATCAAGTACGAGCAAGACGTTTTTCGGCAGCCCGGCGTGAAGACGACGTACTTCCTCGAATGGCAGATAGGTGCCCGTCGGATTGGCCGGATTTGCAATAAAGACGATCTTCGTGCGTGGTGAAAGGCTGGCGAGTATTGCATCAACGTCAATGCGCTCGTCCTTTTCCTTGGCTGTCACCGGATTTGCACCCGCACCCATCGACTGGATTTTATAAACAGCAAAACCGTGTTCGGTGACGATAGTTTCATCACCTGGAGCCAAATAAGTCTGGCAGATAAGTCCGAGCAACTCATCCGATCCGTTGCCGCACATGATGTTGCCAATATTAAGTCCCTGTACTTCGGCAATCGCTTCGCGCAGGGCCTGCGCCTGACCATCGGGGTAGATCGCCAAAGCGTCTGCCAAGTGTCGATAAGCTTCTATTGCATGTGGACTGGGGCCAATTGGGGTTTCATTGGAGGAGAGCTTATAGACTTTTGCAACGCCTTCCACGTGTTCCTTGCCTGGAACATAGGCTGCAATATCGAGCAGGCCGGTTTTAGGCTGGGGACGGGAAAGGTCTTGCGTATTGGTCATGATTTTGGCTCCGCCAAAAGGACTGATGTTAAGGTTGCGTAGCGGGCATAAACCTCCGCTGCGTGCAAGTCGAGAAAAACCTTGCTGTGAAAGGATGTAGTGCTACTTTTTGGATTCTTTGGGAGCTGTTTTTCGCAAGCCGCTGACCGGTGTTCCCTGTGGTGCCAGAACTGGCACAAAGACACGGCGTGATGAGCGTTGTGCAACTGGCAACCCCTGATAAAGCCGTTTCTGCGCTTCGATAACCAGAACGCCGGAAAACAGTGGCCAGAGCTTGCGGCCTAGGCCTTCAATCGCCATGCAGGGGCGCATCATCCAGCGACGTTTGACAGGCGGAAAATGCAGCGCATTGCTGATTGTGTTGACACTGAAATTGGCCTCGCGCAGCAAGGCTGTCAACTGTGTGCGGCTGTAAGGGCGGCCACTGCCGAATGGCGTGCGGTCGAGACGCGCCCAGACACCGCGACGGTTCGGCACCACGATGACGAGCCGGCCGTTGGGGGCCAGCACCCGCCACATTTCTTTGAGCGTTTCAGAAGCGTTTTCGGCATATTCCAGCGCATGAACCATTAACACCCGGTCGATGGAAGAATCAGGCAAGGGCAATTCTTCGTCGAAAACCAATGCCGTGCTGGATTTTCCTGATGATGGCCATGCAACAGCACCCTGTCCGGCAGGCATGAAAGCAAAGCTGCGTTCTGTATCGGCGCTGAAACGGTCGAGATAGGGGAGACTATAACCAAGCCCCACAAGACGTTCGCCTGGTACATGTCCCCATAGTGCTGCAAGTGCCATGCGAATAGAGCGCTCGGCAAGATGGCCAAGGGTGGTTTCGTAAAAGGAACGTAGTTCGATAATGTCCGGATGCATGCCTGGCACGCTATATCAAATCAATAAAATGGCAAATGATTATGCTTCATCTGGCTCATCGCAAAGTCGTGCGTTCCTAAATGGTGCAATTTTCTGAAAGCATGCTATAGAGCGTGCCTTTCAGAACTAAGCGATGCTTGTAAATCAGGAGACGCAGCAGATGCCTCAGGTCGGCGGCAAAACCATTGACGTGCTTTTCAGCCCGGAGGAAATCGCTGCGCGTAATCTCGCGCTGGCAAAGGAAATCGCCGGTCGCGATTTTCATAATCTGCTGACAATTTCCATTCTCAAAGGCTCTTTCATTTTCGCAGCGGATCTTATTCGTGCAATGCATGATGCAGGGGTTGAGCCGGATGTCGAATTCATCACGGTTTCAAGCTATGGCAAGGGTACGACCAGCACGGAAGTACGTCTGCTGCGCGATATCGACAGCGATGTAAAAGATCGCGACGTTTTACTGATCGATGACATCCTCGAATCAGGCAAGACGCTCAAATTTGTGCGTGAGCTGATGATTGAGCGTGGCGCGCGTAGCGTCAGCATTGCCGTGCTTCTCGACAAGAGCATGCGTCGAAAAGTTGATCTTGACGCCGATTTTGTCGCTTTCGAATGTCCAGACTATTTCGTTGTTGGTTATGGCATGGATGTCGGCCATTCCTTTCGCCAACTTCCATATGTCGGTCATGTGAAGGAATAGTACCAGATTTCTGGCTGCTGTTTTGGCGTCAATCGAACTGCAGCAGCCGCTGGAGATATTCCTTTTCCATCTGCGGGGTCAGCGCATCGCCAAGCTTGCGGCGAATCTCATCCAGAATCTGACGGGCGCGCTGAATATCGATCTCTCCAGGTATCTTGACGCCGTCGCCATCAGACGGACCGTTGTTGCCTTGCTGGCGACCGAGCGGATCACGGCCATTTTGACCGCTCTGCCCCTGAGCGTCCTGTCCCATGGCCTGCTGCATCTTCTGTATCATATCGCGGCCACCGCGGCGAAGTGCTTCCAAAGCACTGCCTTGCTGATCGCCTGCTTCCGAGCCTTCATTGCGACCAAGTGCATCGGCGGCCATGCCCATGGATTTTCCGGCGTCGGAGAAATCCTGATTGGGATCAATGCCCATGCCCTTGAGGTCTTCATTGAACTTCTTCAGCTCGTCTTGAAGTGCCTGCTGCTGCTGTTGCAGCTTGCGCATGGCTTCCGCGAGATCTGAAGGCGTATCGCCGGGCTGGACACCCTGACCTTGACCCTGTTGCGATTCGCCCTGTCCCATAGGGCCCGTATCGCCGGGAAGCTGGTCGTCCCCATATTCGCCTTCGCCGCTGCCATATTGCTGTTGCTGCATCTGCTGATCGAGTTTGAATGTCTCGTTCATCATCTGTTGCTGGCGGCGCATCAGATCACCAAGCTTGTTCATCTGCTGCTGCATCTGGTTGGCTTGGCCCTGACCTTGCCCCTGCTGGCCGGGCTGCGCCTGTTGCCCCATCTGCAGATTGTTCATCAGGTCCTGCAGTTGCGACAGAAGCTGTTCAGCCTGATCACGCGAACCTTGACGAGCCAGATTTTCAATCTGGTCCATCATGCGCTGCAAATCCTTGTCGGTCAGCATGCGTGCATTCGGGTCCGTCGGCTGGTTGCGTGCATTCGGGTTCTGCTGCTGACGCTGGGCGAATTCACGCAGGAACTGCTGCATCGCTTCGCGCAATTCGGCCGTCAGCTTTTCGATTTCTTCCTGAGAAGCACCGTTCTGCAAGGCGTTACGCAATGCTTCCTGCGCCTGACGCAAACGCCTTTCTGCTGCTGACAGATTGCCGTCTTCAATACCGAGCGCAACCTGCCACATATAATCGGCTGTATCTCGCAAGGTGTCGTCGCTGGTCGCAAGTTTCAGCCGCGTGCGGATCGTCACGAGACCCAAATAATGGGCGGTGTTCTTAATCGTTTCCTCTGGCCGCAACATCAATGCAGAAAGCATGTCGCGCACATGGTCGCGTTGCGTTGCATCAAGCGCCAGAATACGGCGCTGCTCGGCAACAGCCTTGGCCAGCGGATTGGAGAAAGGGCGTTCAGGCAGCGTGATGATTTTTGTTTCGCTGCGTCCGAACTTGCCTGCTGCGTCTGCTGCAACAAGTGTCAGTGCCACTTTCTGGCCGGCCCAAGGATGCTGGGTCAGATCTTTCGACGTCGTTGCCTCTTTCGATCCACGGCGGGGAAGGGCAAGCGGTAATTCAGGCGCATCATAAAGAGGAGCGGTTTCCTCTTCCTCATGATCAATATCAAGCGGTACGACTTCACCATAGGCCTTGGTGGCACCGTAATCGTCGCTGATCTCATAGCTAAGCTGCAAAGTGCCATTGAGTGCGCGGCCCGGCTCTTTGGTGAGGCGGATTGTCGGCGCATTGTCTGGCGTGACAGCAAATGTCCAGCTGAGATCATTGCCCGAAAGGTTCAGGGTTTCGTCCTGTTGAAGATCGTAGCGGAAGTTGCGGCTGCCATCGACATTGGTCTGCTGTTCAGCCGTTGCATCTTCGCCTTCCTTGGGTGCGATAGGCTGTACTTCACGACGATGTCCGGTCGCATCGGTTGCTGTCAATCTTTCAGAACTGCCGCCGATTACGCGAATATTGACGATGCTGCCCTGCGGTACGGTTATAGGCTTTTCGACATTGCCTTCATCAGCATTGGTGCTGAGGAATACCGGCGCGCGGCCCGTATACTGTGGTGGCGTTACCCAGGCATCGACGCGGGCAACAGCGGTGGCACTACCGGCGCGGATATGAAAAGCATCGGCGATGCGCCCGCTATTTGGGCTAAGGCTATAGGCGGAAGCGGTCACGAACAGCAGCGCCACGATTGCGCGCAGTGCAAAAGGATCACGCTCAGGAATATGTGGACGCGGTACGCCTGACTGCAGGTTTTTCAGGCGCTCGGCCATGCGGCGCTTGTGCTCCCGCCAGAGAGCGACCGCAAAAGGATCATTGTTGCCGGTCGCCATTTGCCCGGTTTGCACGGCCAAGGGTTCATGGATCAGACCGTTTACATCTTCAATGCGTGCGGTAATGGCATCTTCACCGGGCAGGCGGAAACGAAACGGCAGATAGAGCGCGACAAGTGCCGCCAAAGCAAAAAGCCCAAGCACACCCAGATGCAGCCAGCGCGGCATCAGCGCAAAAAGCCCAAGCCAGCTTAAGCTTGCAAAAAGCGCAATCAACAGAATCAGCGGCAGTACGAGAGGCCAGAGTCGCTCGAAACTGATCGTCAGAAAGCTTTGCAGGCGAAGGCGGCGCAGGGCTGCACCTTCGCCGGAAAACAGGCGGAAAAACGCATCGCGCTTGCGGTTTGGCAAGTCTTTGCTGTCTTTTCTCTGTTGTGTCATCGGGTCTTTCTGATGCGTGTAACGCCTATGGTTGTTTCATAGAATAACACGCATCATGGCAAAGGCGAGGCTGGGCCTCTAATTTATAGCCAGTCCGGTACAGAATCGAGTGCTAGAAGCTCTTCGTAAGTGCGGCGTGGACGAATGACGTGGTAGCGATCACCATCCACCAGCACTTCAGGGATCAGAAGACGGCTGTTGTAGGTGCTCGACAGAACTGCGCCATAAGCGCCCGTCGTACAGACAGCGATCAGGTCACCGGGAGCAGGCTTTGCCACTTCACGGTCAAGGCCTAGATAGTCGCCGGTTTCACAAACAGGGCCGACAAAATCGGCGCGGATGCGTGGGGCATTATCCTTGGTTTCCTTGACCGGTTTGATGTCGTGGAAAGCTTCGTAAAGGGTCGGACGAATGAGGTCATTCATCGCTGCATCAACGATGACGAAGTTCTTTGCGTCGCCTTCCTTCACGAAAATAACTTCCGTTACCAGCAGACCGGCATTGCCGACGATCAGGCGGCCCGGCTCGAACACGGTTTTGAGACCAAGCGGCTTAATGTGCTTTGCAACGATTTCCGCATAGGCAACCGGCAGCGGTGGCGGGTTGTTATCGGTACGATAAGGAATGCCTAAGCCCCCGCCGACATCAACGTGGCGAATATTGTGGCCATCAGACCGCAATTCCTCAACCAGCTGCGCCATCAGTGCAAAAGCGTCGTCGAAAGGCTCAAGATCAATGATTTGGCTACCGATATGCATGTCGATGCCGACAACATCGATACCGGGCAGGCTTGCTGCGCGCGCGTAGGCCTGACGGGCTTTTATGCGTGGAATGCCAAACTTGTTTTCGGATTTACCGGTCGAAATCTTGGCATGGGTCTTGGCATCGACATCCGGATTGATGCGCAGGGATACAGATGCAACCTTGCCCGCCTTGACTGCGCGGGCGGAAAGAATTTCCAGCTCCGGTTCGGATTCGACGTTGAAGCAGTAGATGCCTGCTTCCAGCGCAAAATCCATTTCATGCGGGGTTTTGCCAACGCCGGAAAACACGATCTTGTTGGCCGGGATACCGGCAGCCAAGGCGCGGCGGATTTCACCTTCTGAAACCGTGTCAGCGCCTGCGCCAAGCTTGGCGAGTATCTTGAGAACAGCCAGGTTCGAGTTGGCCTTCAACGCGTAAGTTACCAGCGTTTCCATATCCGCAAAGGCTTCGCTGAAGACGCGGAAATGGCGCTCGATCGTGGCGCGCGAATAGACGTAAAAAGGCGTGCCGACTTCTTTTGCGATGTCGGGCAGGCTCAGATTTTCGGCGTGGAGAACGCCGTCGCGATATTCAAAATGATTCACGGGAAACAGTCCCTGCTTGATAAGCTATTACAGAATCTTGTCGAGTATGAAGGGCTTGTCTTCCTTCGGTTTCTCAACTGTGCGACCCTGTTCATTGGTGATGAGCTGTGCTGGCGGTGGCTCAAGTGGGCCTTTTCGTCCGCAAGCGGCAAGAATGGCTGCAAGAGCGGCGATCAGAAGCACGGAGGAAATGGCGGAGCGGCCTGTCATCAGCTTTGGTTCCCGAATTTGTCCTATGGGTCAGGTCTAACCCAAAATATCTGAAAGTGAAATCACTCCTTCAAGAGCGATCTCACTAACATGCTCAGCTTACGCCTTTGTAATGCGCTTTTTCCAATAACGGATCTGGCGGCGCACTTCCTGTGGCGCTGTTCCGCCAAAAGACTGGCGGCTCTTGACCGACTTCTCAACCGTCAGATAGCCGAAGATCGCATCGGTAATACCCGGATTGATCGACTGAAGGTCTTCCAGCGAAAGCCTGGAGAGATCGACCTTTTTGCTTTCGGCCAGAGCCACGGCGCGGCCCGTCACATGATGGGCGTCACGGAAAGGAAGGCCAAGCTCACGAACCAGCCAGTCGGCCAGATCGGTAGCGGTTGAATAACCAGAACCTGCAGCCTTCTTCATGCTTGCAACATTGATGGTCAGGTCACGCACCATGCCGGACATGGCGGCAATTGCGAGTTCCAGATTTTCGGCTGCATCGAAAACCTGTTCCTTGTCTTCCTGCATATCCTTGGAATAGGCGAGCGGCAGACCCTTCATGATGGTGAGAAGTGCAACAAGCGAGCCGTTGATACGGCCGGTCTTGGCGCGAACCAGTTCGGCGGCGTCCGGGTTCTTCTTCTGCGGCATGATCGACGAGCCGGTCGAGAAGGCATCAGACAGGCGCACGAAATTGAACTGCGGTGTGGACCAGATAACGATTTCTTCAGCCAGACGCGACAGGTGACCCGCGCAAATGGCAGCAATCGACAGGAATTCCAGCGCGTAGTCACGGTCAGAAACACTGTCGAGTGAGTTGCGGGTTGGCTCGCGGAAACCGAGAGCTGTCGCAGTCATGTGGCGATCGATCGGGAAGCCAGTTCCGGCGAGCGCTGCCGCACCCAAAGGCGATTCGTCCATGCGTTCAATCGCATCGCGCACGCGCGACAGATCGCGGCCAAACATTTCGACATAGGCCATGCAATGATGACCAAAGGTGACGGGCTGCGCGGTCTGTAGATGCGTGAAGCCCGGCATGACGGTTGCGGCATGTTCTTCGGCGCGCTCAAGGAAAGCCTCGATCAAGCCTTTAAGAGCCGCGGCAGTCTTCTGCATTTCCTGCTTGACCCAAAGGCGGAAATCAACAGCCACCTGATCATTGCGCGAACGGGCTGTATGCAGACGTCCTGCGGAGGCGCCAATCAGATCGGCAAGACGCGCTTCGATATTCATGTGAATGTCTTCAAGCTTGCGCGAGAAAGCGAATTTGCCGTCCTCGATTTCCTTGAGGATGGTTTTCAGGCCGTCTTCGATCTTTTTGTGATCGTCTGCCGCAATGATGCCTGTCTTTGCAAGCATGGCAGCATGGGCGAGCGAGCCCTGAATATCCTGTGCATACAGCTTGCGGTCGAAGCCGATCGATGCATTGATCTCTTCCATGATCGCATCGGGCCCTGAGGCAAAACGGCCGCCCCACATCTGATTGCTTGATTTTTGTTCGCTCATGCTCGTATGCCTCGGATGCAAGACTACCGCATCGGCTCAAAATCGGAATCGATTTTGGAAAGCACGATGCGTAGATTAAACAAGTGAGAGCGTCCTTTGTGCATCCAATTGGATGCACGGCGCTCTAACGGAAAGTGACGCGCTATGGCTGAAGACAACGTTAAGGCAAAGTCAGGCAATCGGAAGATTGTCCTTCTTGCAGCACTTGCCGGTGTCATCGCCGGTATAGGCGCGGTATACGTGATGGAACGGCCTTCTGGCAATGCACCAGTCGGCAAAGTTTACGTTCAAAGTGATGAGGCTTCCGCACAATGTGCGTTCAAGGCGGATAGTCTGAAAGCGCTTGATGCGGCGGTGACGGGCAGTGTTGCCGCTATGCGTGCCGCCGAGAAGCCGATTTCTGTAGCCCATATTGCTTTCACTGGACCCGATGGCAAGCAGACAACACTTGGCGATTACAAGGGCAAGACGCTGCTTGTTAATCTCTGGGCGACGTGGTGCGCGCCGTGCCGCGAAGAAATGCCGGAGCTTGATAATCTTCAGGCAGAAAAGGGCGGAAGCGATTTTGATGTCGTTGCCATCAATATCGATACCGGATCGGATGAAAAGCCGAAAAAGTTTCTCAAAGAGATCGGCATCAAGAATCTGAGCCTCAATCGCGATGCCACCATGTCGAGTTTCAATGAATTAAAGCGTAAGAATCTGGCTTTTGGCCTGCCTGTGACGCTGCTGGTTGATAAAGACGGCTGTCAGATTGCCTCAATGAATGGGCCGGCTCCATGGGATGGACCTGACGCGATTAAGCTGATCGAAGCTGCGCAAAAACTTTAGATAGACAATTTCACCGTTCGGTGGCTTCCTCTTCTTGAGAGAGGAAGTTGCCCATGAGTATTGAAATCTGGCTGGCGTTTTCTGCCGCATCCATCGTGCTCCTGATTATTCCAGGACCAACGGTTTTGCTTGCCGTGTCCTATGCGCTTGGGCAGGGCTGGAAAGCAGCTCTCCCCATGGCAATTGGCGTGGCGATTGGTGATTTTACCGCCATGACGCTTTCCATGCTGGGTGTCGGTGCACTTCTCGCCGCGTCAGCGACGGTATTTACTGCGGTTAAGTGGGTCGGTGCTGCCTATCTCATCTGGTTGGGTATAAAGTTGTTTCGGGCGGGCGGCATAATGGACGCCAAGGCGCGGCACGATGAAGTCAAGCCCGTACGGATGCTGCTTCATGCTTGGCTGGTCACGGCGCTCAATCCGAAAAGCATTACGTTTTTCGTGGCTTTCCTGCCGCAGTTTTTAAGCCCGCATCGTGATTTCATGACGCAGATGCTGGTCTTTGAAAGCACGTTCCTTGTGCTGGCATTTGTCAATGCCTTTGCTTATGCGCTGATTGCTACACGCGCCCGCAGCTTCTTTGCAAATGAACGCGCCCTTCGCATCTTCAATCGGGCAGGCGGAACGATGTTGGTCGGTGCGGGTATTGCGACAGCCTCGATCCGATCAAGCTGATTTAAAGCCGGAGCGTTTCAACTGGACAATCGCCAGTTCAAGCGCTGACAGAAACGCTGAGCGATCCTTGGGAGAAAAGGGTGCTGGCCCGCGCGTGACTTCACCTGCGGAGCGCAGTGAATCCATCAGATTGCGCGTTGCGAGTGTGTTGCCGATAGTGCTTGCCGTATGCACCTTACCATTGGGCGCTATGACCGATGCGCCCATCTCAATCGACCGGCTTGCCAGCGGTATATCAGCGGCGATGACGACAATGCCAGGGCGGGAATTTTCAGCGATCCAGTCATCAGCCGCATCAAGCTTGTCGGACACAATGACACGTTCGACGCGTTCAATATCGCGCGGGATGGCGATATAGCTGTTGGCCACGAGAACAACGGCCAAGCCGTGCCGTTCGGCAACGCGGTAGACTTCCGCCTTTACCGGGCAGGCGTCGGCATCAACAAAAATGCGGATTGTGTCGTTCTGAGTGTCCATGCCTTTTCATAGGCAGAAGCGAGGCATTTGGCAAATTGATCGCAGCGTTGAGATTTATGCGATAGCGCAATTCTCCGAACCGGATTAGAGCAGGCGCCAAAGAAAAGAGTCTCTGATCATGGCTACCCGCTTTTTCCCCCTCATGTTTGTTCTGCTCTGGGCCACCGGCTTCATCGGGGCTGGGCTTTCTATGCCCTATGCAGAACCATTCAGTTTTATGGCGGTGCGGTTTTCTATTGCAGCGCTCATCATGATCATCTGGGCTTTAGCCAGCCATAGCGTCTGGCCGAGGGGAAAAGTGCTGATGCACGCAGCCATCGCTGGCTGCCTGATCCATGGTGTTTATCTCTCTGCACTTTTCTGGGCCGTGCATCATGGCCTGCCAGCAGGCATGTCGGGGCTTGTCGCGGGTCTTCAGCCGATGCTGACCACATTGATTGCAGCGCTTCTATTGGGCGAACGTGCCAGTGGGCGGCAATGGCTGGGGCTGCTGATCGGTTTTGTTGGCGTTACGATGGTGGTTTGGCCGAAGTTTTCAGGCCATAGCGGTGTTGACCCGCAAAGCTTGTTTGCAGCTTTTGTCGCGGTGCTTGCAATCAGCACCGGAACCGTATGGCAGAAGCGATTTGGCACGGCGGCGGATCTTAAAACGGGGACAGCGGTGCAATATATTGCAGCCGCAGCGCTAACCGGGACCTGTGCTTTCATGTTTGAAACGCGGGTGATGGTCTGGTCGCCACAGCTTATTTTTGCTCTGGTCTGGTTGACCCTTGCGATTTCAATCGGTGCAATTCTGGCACTTCTAGTGATGATCCGCGAAGGTGCGATGTCGAAAGTTGCATCGCTTTTCTATCTGGTGCCGGGCACGGCTGCGATTATGGCCTATCTGATTTTTGGCGAAACGCTGGGGCCCATTCAGATTGCTGGTATGGTTGTGACTACGCTCGGTGTGGCACTCACGACTTTACGTCGATGAGATCGGGCTGCTGTTCGCGCTTGCGAAAGTTCATGATTGCGGCGTTTATTTCAGCACCGATGATAAAGATTGCCGATAACATATAGAGAAAAACGATAGCCACCATGATCGAGGCGAGGCCCGCATAGGTGGTGACGTAATTTGCAAAAGTTTCGAGATATTTTGCAAAAGCAGTCGCGGCTGCCAGCCACGCAACCAACGTGATAACGATGCCGGGGAGAATGTCGCTCAAGCGGCGTTTTCCGGCAGGTAGCCAGATATGCACGATGAAGAGTGCGAGCACCAGAACGATCACTGCAATAGTATAGCGCCAGATGGCAATTGTGCCTGTAAATGGCGCGATGTCAGGAAACCATTGCTCGGCCAGGCGCACGGCCAACGGAGCAAGAACCAGCAGAAAGCTGATAGCCATCAGGCTTATCGTGCCGATCAGCACGAAGCCTAAGCTTTGCAGGCGGCAGAAGATGATCGAGCGCTGGTCAATCACGCGATAGGCGCGGTTGAGCGACATGCGCAGCGCTTCGACACCGTTGGAAGCAAAATAGGCAGCGGCAATCACACTCAAGGTCAGAAGTCCGCCGCGCTGAACCGTCAAAACGTTCATCACTTCATTGGCGATAGGCCCTGCAATATTGGACGGCCACATATCGAAAATGACATGCACTGCCGTATTGGCAAACTCCTTGGTACCGAGAAAGCTGGCGAGGGACGTTGCAAAGATGAGAAATGGAAACAGCGCCATCAACCCGGACAGAGCAATGTGTGAGGCAAAGGCCCATCCATCGTCACTGCTGAAATGACCGTAAACGTCAAAGGTGATCTGACGGAGAAAACGCCTGACTTTTCGCATCCGCAGATTTGCCCCTTTCAGTTCAGCTATTTGGATTCAAGGCCTTAAATCTAGCATCGAATTGGGAAATGCAAGGGGCGAGCTGTTTTAAACCTTTTGCGAATCAAGCACTCTGCCCAAAATCCTGCCGTAGGAAACACGCCATGGTCTCAAAAAATGCAAAGCGCAGCATTCTGATAACCGGATGTTCTTCCGGCATCGGAGCTTATTGTGCCGAGGCCTTGCATCTGGCGGGCTGGCGTGTGTTTGCCACCGCACGAAAAGATGAGGATATTGCAGCACTCAAAGCCAAAGGTATTGAGGCTTTTTATCTCGATTATACCGAACCGCAATCGATCGAGGCGCTAGTCGACGAAGTCTTGCGTGCAACGGATGGCAGACTGGACGCACTTTTCAACAATGGTGCCTATGCGCAGCCCGGCGCCATTGAGGATCTTCCCGTAGAAGCGTTGCGCGCGCAGTTTGAGGCCAATTTCTTCGGCTGGCATGATCTGACACGTCGTATTATCCCCACCATGCGCGCACAGGGGCATGGTCGGATCGTGCATTGTTCATCGATCTTGGGCCTTGTGCCGATGAAATGGCGCGGTGCCTATGTTGCGTCGAAATTTGCACTGGAAGGGCTGATGACGGCGCAACGTATGGAACTGGAAGGGTCTGGCATTGAGGTGTCCATGATAGAGCCAGGGCCGATTGCCTCACAGTTCACCTATAATGCAGCCATGCATGCGCGCGCCAATATCGATTTGGAACATTCCGTGCATCGCGAATTATATCAGCGACAGATGGCAAAGCTTGAAGGCGGTGGTACAAAATCAAAAAACAAGCTTGGTCCTGAGGCAGTTTACGCGGTACTTGTACATGCATTGGAGGCGTCCAAGCCGCGTCCGCATTATGCTGTTACGCGACCTGCGAAACTGGGTATTCTTGCTCGACGCCTGCTGCCGTCACGCTGGCTTTACCGAATGCTGTCCGATCAGTCTTGAAATAAAAGAATACGGCGGATTATGGGAGGGAACTAAATGGACTTTTTGTTCAAAGCCGCATCCATGGTGGCTGTGCTTGCCGTGGCGATTGTGCTGCTTATAGGCCTGCGCAATATGATGCGGGGCGGGGATGGCAATTTCTCCAATAAGATGATGCAACTGCGAGTACTGTTGCAATTTGTTGCAATTCTACTGGTCGTGGGTGCTATCTATTTCGCACGACAGGCAAGCGGACAGTAAGCATGGTCAAGCTCAACAAGATTTATACACGTACTGGAGATGATGGTACCACTGGCCTGACCTCGGGGCCGCGCAGGTTGAAATCTGATCTTCGTGTAGAGGCTTACGGTACGGTTGACGAAACCAATGCTTGTATTGGCCTGGTTCGGCAGCACACGCAGGATGCAGATCACGTGCATATTGATGTTATGCTCATGCGCATCCAGAACGATCTGTTCGATCTTGGTGCAGATCTTTCAACGCCTGACGAGGGTGAGCCGCTTTCCTACGAACCTCTGCGTATCGTTGAGCAACAGGTTAAAAGGCTGGAATCCGACATTGACTATCTGAACGCGGATATTCCGCCGCTGAGGTCGTTTATTTTACCGGGCGGTTCTGCTGCATCTGCTGCATTGCATCTGGCACGCACCGTGTCACGCCGTGCGGAGCGCTTGATGGTGCAGCTTGCAAAGACCGAAGGCGAAGTGGTTTCGAAGGAAGCGTTGCAATATATAAACCGCCTCTCCGACTTCCTTTTCGTCGCCGCCCGCGCCGTCAATGAAAACGGCGCAAAGGATGTGTTGTGGGTGCCAGGCCAAAATAGATAGGCATTGCCGTGATGCCGGTCTGCAAATGGCGTTCTGTTTGCGCTTCTGTGCTCACTTACTTCAAGTAAGCTCCGCTCCGATGCTCAACAGATCACTATTTTCGCCACGGCCTGACGACAATGCGCGTCGCGGATGGTTTCAGACACCACGCTTATTGCCCCAGATCAGCACATGAAGCTGTGGCAGAACGTGGGCTTCAAACCAGCGATCAGCCATCACCTTGTCGATCAGCCATTCCATGCGGTTCATGATACCGTCCATGTCGATGCGGGCATCGTCATCTTCGGGCGGCGGCGGTGTGTGATTGCCGGGCTGAAGGTAGACAGCCAAATGCGGATGACGTGCTGATGCCGCCTTCGCAAAGGTATAATCCGCATCATCGAAGACCACGAATTTCAGCACGGTCTTTGGTTTTGGTCCTGCAGCATCAATGGATGCAGCGAGTGCATCCCAATCTGTCTCCATGCCGCTAGAGGGCGGTTTTGGGCTTAGAACCAGCGTATCAAGCCGGGAAAACCAGCCCTTTGCCACAGATCCCTGTGTTTCGAGTGCAAAGCGATAACCTTGCTTGTGTCCATGATCGATCAGCGGCCCCAAAGGCTGAATGGCCGGGTTGCCACCGGAAAGTGACACTGTTATTGGCTTTTTGCCAGAGAGTGTCGTCACTTCATGCCAGATAGCCTCAATGCTCATCTGTTTCCAGTCATGGCGAAAGCGGCTTTCAACGGCGTGCAGACTGTCACACCATGCGCAGCGATAGTCGCAGCCACCCGTGCGCACGAAAACAGTCGGCTCGCCGCTCAACACACCTTCGCCCTGAATGGTAGGGCCGAAAATCTCGCTGATGCGGATTTCTGGACACTTGATCATTGCTTTAGAAAGCATGGTTGCAGACGTTCCGGGCGGTATTCAGCCCATGTTTTTGGCGTTTCGCTGACCCTCACGGCGGTGACCTCATGCCAGCGTGCTTGGCACCATTCATAAAGATGCAGCGCCAGAAACTCTGCTGTGACGCAATTATGCCCAAGCACATCATTGAGATGGCGGTGGTCGAGTTCATCATCGATATAGCGCTTGAGTGGCGCCAACTCGTGATAATCACGCACGAAACCATGCTCATTGAGGTCGGCTGCCGACAGTTCCACCTCAACGATGTAATTGTGCCCGTGCAGCCGCGCGCATTGATGATCGGCAGGCAGTTCTGTGAGTTGATGCGAAGCGGCGAAATGAAATTCTTTCGTGATGCGAAACATCAGGCGCTCCTTTTCTCGATTACCGCACGCCAGAAATCTGCATCCTCATAGACAGTGGGATCTGCGATACCTGCCAGATGGAAGGCTTCGCGACGTTCAACGCAGGTACCGCAACGCCCGCAATGATGCTCGCCTCCCTTATAGCAGGACCATGTGGCTTCAAATGGTGCCTTGTATTTTACACCGTCTGAAACGATGGCGCTTTTTGACTTGTGCACATAGGGCGCAAGCACCTGAATATCGGCATATCCTTCGAGCGCATGGTTCTGCATGATCTGAAAAGCATCGATAAAGCCAGGGCGACAATCGGGGTAGATGAAATGGTCGCCGCCGTGAACAGCGAGCGCCACGGCATCGGCCTTCTGGGCTGCTGCCACGCCAAAGGCGATAGCCAGCATGATGGCGTTACGGTTGGGAACGACCGTGATTTTCATCGTTTCTTCGGCGTAATGACCATCGGGAACATCAACGTCATCTGTCAGAGCCGAGCCGGTCAGACTGGCGCCGATCGACCGGATATCGATGATCTGATACGGAACATTTAGCCGCTTTGCGCATGCTTCCGCAAAGCTCAGTTCCTTTTTGTGCCGCTGGCCGTAATCAAAAGAGATAAGGCCAGTGAGCTGTTGTTCTGCCGCGATTTTGTGCGCAAGCGAAACGGAGTCCAATCCGCCAGAGCAGATGACAAGCGTCTTCATAGTTTGAGTCCTTGTTTTGACCGGGTAGGCTGCGACCGGATGTTTACGCGGCTCTCCTACCGCATGAAGTCAGGCTTGTAAACGCCAAGAAAAGGGGAGGGTATGCATCGTGGGACAAATCATGCCTAAGAGCTTCAAATTGATATGGCGCGATCGGATGAATGTTAGTGCGAAAAAGGAATGACTATCTGTCAGAATATATTCATTTAAATCGAAATAGCAGGCCATCCGCGATTGACGCGCACGTCAACCGTCTTTAGGTTTCGTGCCGGTTCCTGATGTTGCGGGGAAGTGCCGGTTTTGACGGCGTTTCTGTCAGCAACGTTTTCATGTCGGATTCTGACATGCGGGCAAAGATTCACGGCGGCATAGTCGTGTCGCAAAAGTCATTGAAGAGGTAATCGCGGATGAAAGTCCTTGTCGCAGTAAAGCGGGTTGTAGATTACAACGTAAAGATCCGTGTTAAGGGGGATGGTTCTGGCGTTGAGCTTGCAAACGTCAAGATGTCGATGAACCCTTTTGACGAGATCGCAGTTGAAGAAGCGATCCGTTTGAAAGAAGCTGGCAAGGTTACAGAAATCGTCGTGGTTTCGGTCGGTCCAGCACAGGCGCAGGAAACGCTGCGCACGGCCCTTGCCATGGGTGCTGATCGTGCAATTCTAGTTAAGACCGACGAAA
Organism: Ochrobactrum sp. Marseille-Q0166; assembly: GCF_014397025.1. Taxonomy (NCBI): domain Bacteria; kingdom Pseudomonadati; phylum Pseudomonadota; class Alphaproteobacteria; order Hyphomicrobiales; family Brucellaceae; genus Ochrobactrum; species Ochrobactrum sp. Marseille-Q0166. The sequence goes on from NZ_JACJUO010000001.1 coordinate 536,860, forward strand.
CCGTCGAGCCGCTTGGCGTTGCCAAGGTGTTGAAGGGGGTAGTGGAAGCTGAACAGCCAGACCTCGTGTTTCTCGGCAAGCAGGCGATTGACGACGATAGTAACCAGACCGGTCAGATGCTTTCCGCACTGCTCAACTGGAGCCAGGCAACATTCGCCTCGAAGGTGGAGCTAGGCGACGGTTCGGTCAAGGTAACGCGCGAAGTGGATGGCGGTCTGCAGACCATTGATGTGAAGCTTCCAGCCATTGTCACGGTTGATCTTCGTTTGAACCAGCCGCGCTATGCTTCGCTGCCAAACATCATGAAGGCCAAGAAGAAGCCGCTTGATGAGAAGGCACCTGCTGATTTCGGTGCTGACATTGCCCCACGTCTCAAGGTTCTGAAGACTGAAGAACCGGGTGGCCGCAAGGCTGGCGTGAAGGTTGGTTCGGTTTCCGAGCTGGTTGAGAAGCTTAAGGCCGACGGCGTATTGTAACAGATCGGAAGGGACAAACACATGGCTATTCTTCTTATTGCCGAACACGACAATGCAAGCCTTTCCGATCAGACTGCAAAGGCTCTGACTGCTGCTGCCCAGATTGGTGGCGATGTCGATATTCTGGTTGCAGGCAAGGGTGCGAAAGCAGCCGCTGATGCAGCTGCAAAGCTTGTCGGAGTGCGCAAGGTTCTGTTGGCTGAAAGCGATGCACTGGAAAACCGTCTGGCCGAGCCACTCGCAGCAGCTATCGTTGAACTCGCCGGCAATTACGACACGATCATTGCACCAGCCACCACTTCGGCCAAGAATGTGCTGCCACGCGTTGCAGCTCTGCTTGATGTGATGCAGCTGTCGGAAATTATGGAAGTTGTGTCCGCTGACACCTTCAAGCGTCCGATCTATGCTGGCAATGCGATCCAGACGGTTCAGTCGACCGATGCCAAGAAGGTCATCACGGTTCGTACGGCTTCTTTCTCGGCAACTGGTGAGGGCGGTTCGGCTCCAGTTGAAAGCGTGAACGCTGCTGCTGATCCTGCTCTTTCGAGCTTTGTTGAAAACGCACTGTCGGATTCGGATCGTCCGGAGCTGACCTCTGCCAAGATCATCATCTCGGGCGGTCGTGCACTTGGTTCGTCAGAGAAGTTTGAGGAAGTGATCCTTCCTGTTGCCGACAAGCTTGGCGCCGCCGTTGGTGCAAGCCGTGCAGCAGTTGATGCTGGCTATGCGCCAAACGATTGGCAGGTTGGTCAGACCGGTAAAGTGGTTGCGCCTGAACTTTACATTGCAGTTGGTATCTCCGGTGCAATCCAGCATCTGGCGGGCATGAAAGACAGCCGCGTGATCGTTGCGATCAATAAGGATGAAGAAGCGCCGATCTTCCAGGTGGCGGATTATGGCCTCGTGGGTGACCTGTTCACCATTCTGCCAGAGCTGCAGAAAGCGCTTTAAGTCATCAGAAGGCGGCAGTTTATACTGCCGCCTTTTTTATTTCCCGCCTTGCATTTTTCTCATGGTGCTGTCTTGTTAAGCAAGTTGTGAGACAGGCGTGCATATGTGAGCATGGAGGAGTTAAAACTGTGGCAATCAAGACCGTAGGTATTGTTGGTGCCGGGCAGATGGGCAGTGGAATTGCGCATGTCTGCGCGTTGGCAGGTTTCGAAGTCCTCGTGCATGACGCATCGGCTGAACGTCTTGAAAAGGGTATTGCTACAATCAATGGCAATATGGCGCGGCAAGTATCTTCTGGAAAGCTGGAAGAACAACAGCGTGCCGACGCAATGAAGCTGATCCGTCCTGCTGTTTCAATGGAAGACCTCGCAGGCGTTGATCTGGCAATTGAAGCCGCCACCGAAGACGAAACAGTCAAGCGCAAGATTTTTGCTCAGCTTTGTCCGGTGCTAAACCCCGAAGCCATTGTTGCGACCAACACATCGTCGATCTCGATCACGCGTCTTGCTTCGACCACGGACCGTCCAGAGCGCTTCATCGGTATTCACTTCATGAATCCCGTGCCAATCATGAAATTGGTTGAACTCGTGCGGGGTATTGCGACTGAGGAAGACACATTCCGCAAGTCAAAGGATTTTGTAACCGCACTTGGCAAGACTGTAACGGTTGCCGAAGATTTCCCGGCTTTCATCGTCAACCGCATTCTGCTTCCCATGATCAACGAAGCGATCTACACGCTTTATGAAGGCGTGGGCAGCGTCGAGGCAATCGACACCGCCATGAAGCTAGGTGCAAACCATCCGATGGGGCCTTTGCAGCTTGCGGATTTCATTGGCCTCGATACGTGTCTTTCCATCATGCAGGTGCTGCATGATGGGCTGTCGGACTCGAAATACCGCCCATGCCCATTGCTGGTCAAATATGTCGAAGCTGGCTGGCTGGGGCGTAAAACAGGCCGCGGCTTTTATGATTATCGCGGCGAAACTCCGGTTCCGACGCGTTAAACGAACTTTGGATTTTTGTGACAGCCGGTGTTGAAGCGCCGGCTGTTTTAGTTTGTGACTAATTTCCCACGGCTGTGGAAAACCTGAATATCCTTACTGTTAACTTAACCTTAACCATACCGATTCAGGGGTTGTTCATCTTTAATTGTTAAAGTTTTCATTAAGATGTTCGGAAACATTCAGGGTTTCAGCAACCCTAACAGGCTGTGACGGGCATCATTCTCGAAAAGCAATTTGGTGAAGAGGTGAAGACGATGAACATTATAGTTCAGCTGCGTGACAGCGTTAATGTTATTCGTGAATTCGTCGCACCAAGCTACAGGCCCGAGCGCCATTACATGCGCGGACCGGGCCCGGCTTGCGCGGCACGCACGGGTAGCTGATTTTCGGAACAACTTGGAAAGAACGGATAAAAAAAGCCAGAGCGATCATACGCTCTGGCTTTTGTTTTGCCGAATCCGGCTCACTTACTCCAGACCTTCAAACAAAGCTGTCGAAAGATAGCGTTCTGCGAAGGATGGAATTATGATCACGATATTCTTGCCCTTGTTTTCAGGGCGTTTGCCAACTTCGATAGCGGCAGTAAGCGCTGCGCCTGAAGAAATGCCGACCGGAATGCCTTCAATGCGAGCAATCAGGCGGGAGTTGGCAAAAGAATCTTCGTTGGAAACGGTGACGATTTCATCATAGATGCCAGTATCAAGCGTTTTGGGTGCAAAGCCTGCGCCGATACCCTGGATCTTATGTGGCCCGGGTGTGCCGCCAGAAAGCACTGGCGAATCCTTGGGTTCGACAGCGATCACCTTGAAGGAAGGCTTGCGTGCCTTGATCACCTGACCAACACCGGTGATTGTCCCGCCGGTGCCGATGCCGGAAATCAGGATGTCAGCTTCACCGTTGGTGTCGTTCCAGATTTCCTCAGCCGTGGTAAGGCGGTGAATTTCAGGATTGGCCGGGTTTTCAAACTGCTGCGGAATAATGGCATTCGGGTTGCCTTCGGCGATTTCTTCCGCCTTGGCAATGGCGCCCTTCATGCCTTTTGCGCCTTCTGTGAGAACTAACTCTGCACCGAGCAGTTTGAGCAGCTTGCGCCGTTCAACAGACATGGTTTCAGGCATGGTCAGAACGAGACGATAGCCCTTGGCAGCTGCTGCAAAAGCCAGCGCAATGCCGGTGTTGCCAGAAGTCGGTTCCACAAATACGGTCTTGCCGGGAACAGCTTTGCCCTGTGCTTCAAGCGCTTCGATCAACGCAAGACCGATACGATCTTTCACACTTGCCAATGGATTGAAGAATTCGAGCTTGACAAGAAGGTTGGCTTCAACGCCATTTTCCTTGGCAAACTTGTCGATACGCACGAGCGGCGTATTGCCGATCGTATCGAGAATGGAATTATAGATGCGACCGCGTCCTGCGGTCTCGCCGTCTTTTCCGCCAAGGGGCTTGCTCATGGAATAATCTCCTTCTGTTTGGGGCGAAGTTTATGAGGAAATGGCGCAAAAGCATAGCTGGGTCCATGCATCAAATTGGATAAATTTAGAATTTTATTCTTTAAAATGGATATAATTGGCATATTATTACAGGTGATTGGGTGCTGCTGAAGCGCACGATCATTTGTTTGAAAATCACTTAGTCCTTTAGCGAAAACAGATCAGTTGCCCTTTCGGTAACCTCCTCATGTCTATAAGCTTTTATTGTCTGATTGATCCGCATCAATGCTCTTATCTTTAAGAGCGCGCATGGTTGGATCGTGATCATAAACTGGAGGTTGGGCCGTGTATAAAACAATTCTGATTGCAACCGATGGATCTGAACTCGCCGACAAGGGCGTAGAGCAGGGTGTGGCGCTGGCAAAGCAATTTGGCTCGAAGGTGCTGCTGGTTTCTGTTACTGAACTTCTGCCATCTTACGGCATCGTCGTTGCTGCGGAGTGGGCATCCAGCCCTGCCGCCTTCCAAGAGTACCGCGAGGCAATCACCAAAGCAGCTGCTGATTTGCTCGCCAAAGCAAAAGCCAAGGCGGCAGCTTCGGGCGTTGATGCTGAAACTCTTCACGTTGAGAACCAGTCGCCAGCACAGGGTATCATCGAGGCCGCCAAGCAGACAGGCAGCGATCTGATCGTGATCGCATCGCATGGCCGTCGCGGCGTCAACAAATTGTTGCTTGGCAGTCAGGCCGCAGAAGTACTTTCACTAAGTTCCGTCCCTGTTCTCGTGGTCAAATAATGACATAATCTTCAATAATATACAGAAGGTATGACAATATTCATTCTGAATTTGCCAAATGCCTATCAGCGTCAAAACTGCAGAAAATCTTGCTGAGCCCCTCCTCCCCTAAAATGGGGACGGGGGGATCTGGCTATAAAAGCCGCTCGGTGCCAATCCAAGGTCGGCAACGGCAATCTTCCTACCTATTTTGAAACACAAAAAGCTAAAAGGGTTAGCTCCACTATTTGCTTACCGGCAACCCATTGGCAGTCCAAGCTTCGAGGCCACCACGATACCAGAATGTCGTCCAGCCAAGTGTAGCGGCACGCAGAGCTGCATTATACGACGAGCGATCACGCATACCTTTTCCGAAAAAGACAAGCCCTACACTGCGATCGCCGCTGGCCTTCTCGTTGAGCCACTCGTCCAGCGCTTCTTGAAGACCATCAGTTACGCTACCATCACGCCCAGCATCAGTAAGCGAATATGCATTCTGCAACGTTTCGGGCAAACCACTGGTGTCGATGAAAAGTGTCTTTCGGCCATTCGCAATGATTTTTGCAACGTCAACGGTTGTAACGATTGTTGCTCTCGCATGTTTGTTGGGAGTTGGGCCCGTATAGGGAGCCTGAAACAGAACCATACTGGCTGCGATGCCATCATCGCGCAATTCGTCTATAGCAGCGCTCCCAGAGGTCGTATTCCCACCGGATGAAGCTGACGATGTTTCTGTTTCCGTTGCTGGTTCGCCTCTTACGGTTCCGCTTTCAACATCAGAAATCATCACTGCCAGATGTTCAAACAGGTCATAGCACATGGTGATTGACCCTTCTTTTGGATCATACCATGCATTTAACTGGTCACAGTCGCGGAAAGTAACAGTGATCGGGCGCGGAAGCACATAAGTCTGAGATAGATTGTTGAAATAACCGGTCAGAGCTTTTGAAAGCTTAGCATAATAATAATCACCTACGCGACGCGTTGATGGCTCAAAAACAGTTTTGATCTGAGCGCCGGGTGCATTGGCAGGTTGTTCACCTTCGGGATGCCATTCACCCGCACGGGTGTGAGGTGCGAGGATTTTACGCCATGCGCGGTTTTGTTTGTTAAACTCATCGGAGCATCGGAAACGTGTGCGTTCGTCAAGTTGGACGTTATCAGCGAGGCTGTTAAACACCTTGGGGTTTCCGCCATACATGATACAGATCATATTGCGAAACCGCTTCAGATCGGCGGTATGCTCATCCTGCCAGGGCGAGGGTGCGTTGCCCTTCATTTCATTGATCTTGCCGCTGTAATACCACTGCAATGCAGCATAGGTCGCCGAGCCAATCGCCATATCATCGACGTCCTTGTCACCCGATGGGTACATAGTTGGTTCAACAATTTGCAGCGCAGAATAGATATCGACGGCATCTTCTTCAGGGCCTGTTGATGGCAATTGCAATTCGCCAATCAAGGCATGCCCGAACTCATGAGCAAAAATGCTGCGCATGAGACCAAAATAAACTGATGCTATGCGGTTTGGATTTCCATCGAAATCAGGAATGGGACCGGAAAGCCCGCCTGATCCAGCTTGTGTTGGAGCTGCTGTCTGCGGTTGCTGTTGCGCGCCTGTATCCGCAGTTTGCGGCGTTCCGCCACTTTGCGTGCTTGGCGTGATCGGTTGCGTAGGAACATTCTCCCCATCCGATGTTATACTGAACCCCCTCACAGCGAATATTCCGACGTCATAGGCCATGATGCCGATTTGAGCCCCGAGAGCTCTGGAGGCCTGTACATCTCCAATGGTTTTGCCATTCAGCAAGAAACGCGACACACCCGGCACATCGACCATTTCGATAATATCACTGCCATCCAGCTTTGCTGCGTTCGGTACATTGGCAATATCAAGCCGCTGACCATCGTCCATGCAGAATAGTTTCGCGGATTTATCTGCCGTGATCTCCATCAGACAGATCGCCTTCTGAGCAGGATTAGAAGCAACCAATCCAATCGAGGCGCTGGGTTTGGATGATTTGACGGCAAAAGCGACGCGCGTAACGCGGCCCTCATCTGGCGCAGTACCAGCGGTCAACATGAAAGCTTGTTCAGAGCCACTCGCTTGCTGGTTATTGAGTACGAACCAACCATCTTGTGCTGACCCTGTCCATCCCTGTAAAATCTGGGACGTTGCAGCAGATGCCAGAGGGCCGAGCTCTTTTTCATATTGCGCGAAGGCTGGCATACCGGACGCAAGAACGCCTGCTAGAAAAGCCGCAAATATTATACGCATCGTGTGTCCTCGCTCCGCTTTAGTCGTCAAAGTGGAGCGAATGTGCTCCTACAGGCAACTATCCACTCGCCGTGAAATTTATCCGCACAAATCCACGTGCAAAAACACAGATAGACGAATTTTATTATGTTCGACAATTCGCAAGTGAGTTCCCGGATATAAAACCAATCAAAACAATTGGTTATCTTACTCTTTATGAGAATGAAAATCATTCAACCGGGTGCGAATCATCTTAATAATCACTTATATAGCTAAAGCTTATTCGTTAGGTAAAACCTGAATGCCCGCTCGACATGTCTTCACCGTCTCATTTTGAGCACTTGAACAATTCCGAGGTCATGAAAATTGAATTAGTAAACAGATTTTGACCGCTTGGCGGAGTCATACTAAGAAATGTGCCGAAGAAATATTCTTACATGAAATTGGTATAAGGAGGCGTCATGCGCTTACCGATCTTGGCTATAGCATTGATGTCTATGACGCAGGGGCCTGTCGCTGCGGCTGAAAAGCCTATCGATTCTTATTATGCGCGATTGAGTGAGCGCGACCATTATAGTTCGTCTGGCCAGCGTTTGACCACTGTTGCAGGAATTATTCGCCAGGATCGTGCAAACGTACACCAATTTGGCAAGGTTGATCCAGAAGACGTTAAAGATCGCTTTTTTAGTGATAAGAACAATCGCGCCAAGCTTGAGAAAATGCTAACAAATGTTCAAATATCGCCGATTGATCGGGCAACGATTAAAAATGCGACGCCGCTTATATTTGTTGAAGTTTATCCAAGTTACGTCGTCATAACGATGAAGTGAGTTTTCAGAAAATGGTGCGGGTGGTCGGAATCGAACCGACACTCCTTTCGGAACCGGATTTTGAGTCCGGCGCGTCTACCAGTTCCACCACACCCGCACTTGACTGCCGAAGCAGTTTGATATGGTCCAAAAGCGGACAGCGGAGAGGGATATAACGGCTAAACGAAACAAGGTCAATCGCTCTAAAGCGCCTTCACTGATTATACTTTTACACAGGCCCTATGCGCTCGCGACGGGTGACAAAGCCGGTCGCTCATGTCGCTTGAATAAGCAGACCTTGCAATAACGCGTCACGTCAGCGGCGCAAATTGTGCTCGACAATGTTCCAGCATACGAGAAAAGCAATAAAGCCCAGAACAATCATGTCGATTGTTTTCAGATAAGATAAATATTCCAGCATAGCGCATCTCCTTCCCAAAGGAGGCGCATCGGCTTTCCTGAAGCAGCGAAAAGGGATCGAATTGCATTGTCTTCTTTTAGTTGCTTGATCGCAAATAAAAAGAATAAGTTCAAACCCTTATTTTCGCCCTCAATAATTTATTTAAGGCGCTCTCCCGAAGAAAAATATAGCACAGCTTTCAATTTTCTCAAATATTTGTTTCCAATCTCATCCTGTACAACCTGAATTTACTTACGTTCGGTAAAGTTACGAATGCGATTTCGTATGATACGCGTTAAATTGCGTGTGCGTTGATAAAGGTGGATTTGCGATGCGGCCTGACGTACCAACTTATCGACTCCTGGGTGGAGGCCGATCACCAGAGTTTCGATCTTTTCATGCTCCTTGAAAAGACGCGACATCACCGGATGATCCGGTACTGCGCATGAATCTGTCCGGATGATATTGGGGTCTTCAAGATGGTTCTTGACGACTTCGATCATCAGCAGCATGCCGGGCGAGTAAACCTTCAATGTCTCATCATAGGCTGTTTTCCAAGTCCATGCTTCACCGGAAACCGTGAAAACAATCAGGATTGCGATTACCCGGCCATCAAGTTCGAGCGTATGGACGCGGACACAATCGCGCTCGGCGAGATTATTAACAGCCTCGCGTGCGAAAGCTGCGCGAAAACGGTCTACAGCCATTGCCGTGCCACGTCGCCCCTTCCAGCCACTCGCTTCAAGTATGAGAAAATGCTCGAAGGCAATACGGACATCATCGGTCGTCCGTGCAATACGGTGTTCGAGCCTTCCTTTTTCGGAGAGGCGTCGCCATAAACGGTTATAATCACGACGATGATGTGATCCGATGGCCTGCTTGACGTAGGCTTCGCCGTCCAGCTTGCTTTCGAGAAACGGGCGGCACTTTTGTTCGATAGAGACAACGGGAAGTTGTCGACCGATTGCAACGGAACGGATCAGCTTTGCCGCTGCACCATCGGCGCGCATTTCCGGGAGCACGAGCACTTCCGGCATCTTGATATGATCTCGAGCGAGAATATCGAAGAGATCTTCGACCACACCGACAGGATCGTCATGATCAATGAGGGGGGTTCCCTGCGGACCAAATGGCGTGGCCCAAGCGCGGATGACGGGGGATGAAAGCGGTAGGCCCGGACGTTCAATCGTATAGGGCATAACGAAGCGGAGACGGCTGCGGATTTCGTTTTCGTCGCGCATCACCATGAAACGCACTTCACGATCTTCAAGACGTGGCATTGCCGGCGCAAGAAACCGTGCATTGAAGAAAATATTTGGCTCTATGGTACGACTGCTTAGATGATCGAGCTCATCGCGAAGTTCAAAGCCAGCGGAAGCCCCATAAACGGCCAGTTTACGTGGGATGTCGCGATTGTGCAAACTCTCTTCCAGCCGCTTGGTGGCATCCATCGCAGCAACATTTTCGGACAGTTGCGATATAACACGTGCTGAATGTCCACCTGCGGATTCCTCAAGCAAAGGTTTGGCAGCCATTACAAAGTCTCCTTGCGGGAAGGCCTATGGGCTTTGAGAATGAACATGGTGATCTGCATTGTCTTGTAAACAGCCGTTGAAAGCAGAAATGCTTCGAGCATCATTGAGAAAGCGGTTGCGAATGCTGCGCCCATTAATCCAAAGTGTGGAATGAGTATCAGATTGAGAGCGATGTTAACCATCAGCGTTAAAGCGTAGAGGAGGGCACAAATATTCTGCTTGCCCGACATATTAAGAAGGCTTTCAGCCGGTCCAACACTTGCACGGGCAATTACACCGACGATGAGTATGAAGAGCAGCGGATAGCCTTGCGTGAAACCGCTACCGAAAAGCATAAGCAAAGGATAGCCAAGAGTCAGAATAATGATGCTCAGAAAGAGTGTTGGCCAGAATGTCCAGCTTGTAGAGGCTTCTACAAAGAGTACGAATTCAGTACGATTTCCACTGTGCAGTAAGTCGGAATAGCGCTGCGCAACACCAGCTTTGACTGCGAAATAGACGAAGTGTGCAAGCGCCATGATTTTTGTCGCAGCATAATAGATTGCTACATCTTGCGGTTCCATTGCGTGGCCGACCATCAACACATCAATATTGATGAGTAGGAAGAAAAAGCCCTCGACCAAAAACATTGGAAGCGCCACTTTCATCCAGTGCGAAAAGAGAATTTCCTTTTTCCCGGCTGGAATCTCTGTCGTGAGCGAATGATTGACCGTGAGCAATTGGCCAACAGCTGTTATCCAGGTTGCAGCGATGGAAGCGCTGAGCGCAGTTATCGCTGAAGCTTTCAGTCCGATAGCATGCGCGGCGATCATGAAAAGAAGCACCAGTAAAGGACGTACGATATAGCTTGGTGCCAGAGCCAAGACGATCCACGACCGGGATCGGGCAATGCCATCAAGCATATTGCCAAGTGCGATCATTGGCAGGCAAATGAGACCCAGAATGAACGGTATAAGATAATAGTTCTCTACACTGTCTCTGAGTAGGTAGAGCAGCAGATAGCCGAGCAGCGCTATTATTGTTGCAGATACAAAGGCAAAAATGCGTCCTGTATAGATTATGCCGCTCAACGGATTAAAAAGATTGTGTTGAATATATTCAGGCACATAGCGAATGATAGTGGTGTGTAGTCCAAAGCAAGAGAGATCACCGATGATGACCATAGCGAGCCAGACAAGCACAAAAATTCCGTACTGAAATTCTCCCATCCAGCGCGCAAGCACAACCTGCGAAATAAGTGCGATTGCCGCACTCATAACACGTACGGTAAAAGCCACTGCTGACGAACGTTGTGCACTGGACTGTGCATCGGTGCCACTTAGCATAGCATCGAGCCGCTTCGTCAAAGGACGAAGTCTGGCTACGATATTGCCGGGCAAACACCGGCTCGCTGCACTGGACACCGAGAAACGCAATCTATGCTAACCCTGTTTTCTGCACCTGCTAAAGGGCGCAATTCTCTTTTCGGGCTTTTTTCAACCCGCGATAGTCGGACATTAGATAGCAGTTCTTTAAAAAGGTAAAAGGAAACGGCTTTAGCTATTAAAGGGCTGGCAAATTGAGAGAGATGGTAATTACTTTCTGAATATATAAGTTTTAACTGATTTAAAGGGTCGCGAATTATCTCATCTTAAACAAAAACCCGGCGGTTGCGCGCCGGGTTTTAGAGGTAGCTAGATTATGTAGGCGCCTATTCGAACGCACCGTGGCAATGCTTATACTTCTTGCCAGAACCACAAGGACAGGATTCGTTACGGCTCACCTTACCCCATGTTTTTGGGTCTGTGGGATCGCGTTCTGAGGCCGGGATGATGCGTTCATCCCGCTGATGCTCGGCCCATGCATTTTCATCAAAGTCGTTCTCGCCGGTGGTGCCATCAATGTGGACACCAGTCATTGCGGGCAAATCCGGTTCTGCCGGTGCTTCACGGACAATCTCGACACGCATAAGCTGCGTAATGACGACTTCGCGTAGGTTGGCTAGGAGAGCCTGGAAAAGCTCGAAGCCTTCAGTCTTGTACTCGTTCAGCGGGTCGCGCTGTGCATAACCACGGAAACCAACGACCGAACGCAGGTGGTCGAGATTGACCAGATGTTCGCGCCAAAGATTATCAAGCGATTGCATGATCACTGACTTTTCAATGTAAGTCATGATCTGTGGTCCAAAACGTTCTGCCTTCTCGGCTGCTGCCTTGTCGGCAGCTTCCTTGATGCGGGCTTCGAACTCTTCCTCTGCGATCCCTTCTTCCTTGGCCCATTCGTCAACAGGAAGAACAAGGTTCAGTTTGGTGAGAATGTCATCCTTAAGGGCGGCAATTTCCCACTTTTCAGCGTAGGCATCCTTCGGAATGCGCAGTGCAACCATGTCCTCGATGACTTCGTGACGCATTTCGCTCACGGTTTCGGTCAGGTCTTCTTCGTCCATGATCTCAAGACGCTGCTCGAAGATCACCTTACGCTGATCATTCATGACATCGTCATATTTGAGCAGGTTCTTGCGGATTTCGAAGTTACGCGCTTCAACCTTGGTCTGCGCCTTTTCAAGCGCCTTGTTGATCCACGGGTGAACAATGGCTTCGTCTTCCTTAAGGCCGAGCTTCTGCAGCATTCCGTCCATGCGGTCGGAGCCAAAGATGCGCATCAGATCGTCCTGCAGCGACAGGAAGAATTTGGAACGCCCCGGATCTCCCTGACGACCGGAACGACCGCGCAGCTGGTTGTCGATACGGCGGCTTTCGTGGCGCTCGGTAGCAAGAACGTAGAGACCGCCAGCCGCCAGTGCCTTTTCTTTCAGTTTTGCGATGTCGGCCTTGATCTCTGCGATTTTGGCAGTGCGTTCCGGGCCTTCCGGTACATCCGAAAGCTCTCGCTGAATGCGCATTTCAAGATTGCCGCCAAGCTGAATATCCGTGCCGCGACCCGCCATGTTGGTGGCAATAGTCACTGCACCCGGAACACCAGCCTGGGCAATAATAAAGGCTTCCTGCTCGTGATAACGGGCGTTGAGAACCTGAAAATCCTTGATGCCTTCTTTGCGCAGGCGCTCTGCGAGCAGTTCCGACTTTTCAATTGACGTCGTGCCAACGAGGACCGGCTGGCCCTTTGCATGCGAAGCCTGAATGTCACGCACGATGGCTTTGTATTTTTCTTCAACCGTACGATAGACCTCATCGTCTTCGTCGATACGCTTGACCGGCAGGTTGGTCGGAATTTCGAGAACGTCCAGGCCGTAAATATTGCCGAATTCCTCCGCTTCCGTTGCAGCTGTACCCGTCATGCCGGAGAGCTTGGTATACATACGGAAATAGTTCTGGAAGGTGATCGAAGCCAGCGTCTGGTTTTCAGGCTGGATGGTCACGTGTTCCTTTGCTTCCAAAGCCTGATGCAGACCTTCCGAGAAGCGACGGCCCGGCATCATACGACCGGTGAATTCATCGATTATGACGATTTCGTCGTTGCGGACGATATAATCCTTGTCGCGCTGGAAAAGCTTGTGAGCGCGCAACGCGTTGTTCAGGTGGTGAACGACCGCAACGTTTTCGATGTCATAAAGGCTTTCACCCTTGAGATGCCCCGCAGCTTCGAGGAGCTGTTCCACCTTTTCAGTACCGACTTCCGTAAAGATCGCGGTCTTCTGCTTTTCATCGATTTCGAAATCTTCCGGCTCAAGCGCAGGAATGAAAGTGTCGATGAGGTTGTAGAAATCCGAACGATCTTCAAGTGGACCGGAAATAATCAGCGGCGTACGTGCTTCATCGATGAGGATTGAGTCCACTTCATCGACGATGGCGTAGTTGTGACCGCGCTGAACCATCTGGCCGCGCTCGTATTTCATATTATCACGCAGATAATCGAAACCGAGTTCGTTGTTGGTGGCATAGGTAATATCGCAGGCATAAGCAGCCTGACGTTCATTATCATCAAGGCCATGCTTGATGACGCCCACGGTCAGACCGAGGAAGTTATAAAGCTTGCCCATGGTTTCGGCGTCGCGGGTGGCAAGATAATCGTTGACCGTCACCACATGCACGCCCTTGCCTTCAAGAGCGTTAAGGTAGACAGGCAGCGTTGCCATCAGAGTCTTGCCTTCACCCGTGCGCATTTCGGCGATGCCGCGTTCATGCAGCACCATGCCGCCGATCAGCTGCACGTCGAATGGCCGCATGCCGAGCACGCGCTTTGCCGCTTCACGCGCCGTCGCAAAAGCGTCTGGGAGCAACGCATCCAATTTCTTGCCCTGAGCGAGTTCTGCGCGGAACTCCGCCGTCTTCGCCTGAAGCTGTTCGTCGGTGAGGGCTTCGTAATTCTTCTCAAGCGCAGTAATCTGTTCCGCACGAGCGCGCAGGGTTTTGACGCGACGATCGTTGGATGAACCGAATATCTTGCGGGCGAGGCCGCCAAAGCTGACCATTCCTGGTCCTTTCCTGTCCGTTCAGCCGGAAGCGCTTCCGGCGCCATGGCCTTTTCGATTCAATCGAAGTTCTAAAAAGGCTCTAACTCTTTGTTCTTCCGCATTTTCGAACGCAAATCTGCTTCGCATTTTTGCCGATCATGCTTTTTCGAATGCTTTATTCACGCCTATTGAAACAAATGCAAGAAAACTGCGCTGTAAAAGCTGCCTTTAAAGGCGCATTTTTAGCGCAATCGGCCTGTCGCTTACTGGACGACAAGCCGAAGGACAGATAAGAGGGGCTTTGAGCGATGTCAATGTCACTCAATAGGCTGGAAACTCTATCATATACCGCTGATAAGAGTGTTTTCGGGCCAAATTCTGCCGCATTCATGGGGCCGGTAGGCGGTCTCGAAGGAGAGAATCCCATATGAAAGCCATTCTCAAAGCCCCTTATCGCAAGGCTCTTGCCGTTCTCGCAACCTCTGTTGCACTTGCTGGTTTCAGCAGTTCGGCTGTCTTTGCACAGGATGCAGCTAAACCCGCTGAAGCAACCACGTCTGCTGCTGCGTCAGAAGATCCGACAAAGGTTCTTGCGACCGTCAACGGCAAGGATATCACCATTGGTGAAGTTGATCAGGCCGCAGGTGACCTCGATCCGCAGTTTGCGCGCCTTCCTGCAGAACAACGCCGTTTGGCAGCTCTTGCAGCACTCATCGATATCAAGGCGATGGCTGGTGAAGCGACGAAGGAAAAGCTCGATCAGAGCGACGATTTCAAGAAGCGCATGGAATTCTTGCGTGAACGAGCACTCCACAATGAGTATTTCAAGGATGCGGTCGTCGACAAGATTTCGGACGCCGATGTTCGCGCCCGTTATGACAAGGAAATCGCAGCGATCCCGCCACAGAATGAAGTACGTGCGCGTCACATTCTTGTGAAGACCAAGGAAGAAGCTGAGGCCATCATCAAAAAGCTTGAAGGCGGCGCAAAGTTTGAAGATCTTGCCAAGGAAAGCTCAACCGATGGCACTGCTGCCAATGGTGGCGATCTTGGCTATTTCTCCGAAGGTCAGATGGTCCCGGAATTTGAAAAGGCTGCCTTTGCATTGAAGCCGGGTGAATACACCAAGGAACCGGTGCAGTCGCAGTTTGGTTTCCACGTCATTCAGCTCGAAGATCGCCGTACCAAGCAGCCACCGGCATTCGATCAGGTTTCTGACCAAATTCGTTCGATCATCATGCGTGAGCGTTATGTCGAAATGGTGAAGAAGCTGCGCGACGGGATGAAGATTGACTACAAGGATCCAGCCGTCGATAAAGCGATGAAGGATGCCGCAGCGGCGCAGGAACAGGGCGATGCAGCTGAAGCTGCTCCGCAGCAGTAAAATTTAAGTTTTAAAACGCCCCGGATTTCCGGGGCGTTTTTATTCCAAATGACTTATCGCTTGATTTTGCTCCGCAAACCTTTCCAATGCGGCAGAATCAAATCGCATCTCTCCAGAGGCAATCATGTCTGCGTCCGTATCACCGCTTGCTCCAAAACATTACCCATCCATGCCCGTCATTCACGGCGTTCGCATCGCAACCGCTGCAGCCGGTATCAAGTACAAGGGCCGCACAGATGTCATGCTGATGGTGTTTGACAAGCCTGCCGAAGCCGCCGGTGTCTTCACGCGCTCGCTCTGCCCTTCGGCACCTGTGGATCTCTGTCGTCAGAACCTCGTGCATGGCAAGGCGCGTGCCGTCGTGGTCAATTCGGGCAATGCCAACGCGTTCACTGGTCTGAAAGGTCGTGCTGCAACGGAGGCAACCGCTCAAGCCGCAGCCAAGGCCGTTGGATGCAACACCACAGATGTATTTCTTGCGTCCACCGGTGTTATCGGCGAGCCGCTTGATGCATCTAAGTTTTCCGGTCTTCTGGATGACATGGCAAAATCTGCCAGTAACAATTTCTGGACGGAAGCAGCCAAGGCGATCATGACCACTGACACCTATCCGAAAGTGGCAACCGAAACGGTGCTGCTGGGTAAGGTTCCAGTCACGATCAATGGCATCGCCAAAGGTGCGGGCATGATCGCGCCTGACATGGCGACCATGCTTTCCTTTGTTGTCACTGACGCGCCGATCAAGGCGGATGTGCTGCAAAGCCTGCTTTCCAAGGGTGTTGGTTCTACATTCAATGCAGTTACTGTTGACAGCGATACATCGACCTCTGATACGCTGATGCTGTTTGCAACCGGATCGGCAGCAGAGCGTGGAGCGCTTGAAGTTACCGATGCATCTGATAAGCGTTTGGGTGAATTCAAAAAGGCGCTGGCCCGCGTCTTGAAGTCGCTCGCACTTCAGGTTGTGCGCGATGGCGAGGGCGCGCGCAAGATGGTTGAAGTTGAAGTAACCGGCGCAAAGTCAGCTGCTTCAGCAAAAAAGATCGCACTTTCCATTGCCAATTCGCCATTGGTAAAAACCGCTGTTGCCGGTGAAGATGCGAATTGGGGCCGTGTTGTCATGGCTGTCGGCAAGGCTGGTGAACCGGCTGATCGCGATTTGCTGGCGATCTGGTTTGGCGATATTCGCGTGGCGTATCAGGGCGAGCGCGACCCGGCTTATTCCGAAGAAGCGACATCCGCTTATATGCAGGGCGAGGATATTCTTATTCGCGTTGACCTGGGGATCGGCAAGGGTAAGGCCACCGTCTGGACTTGCGATCTCACCAAGGAATATGTGGCGATTAACGGTGACTATCGTAGCTAAGCTTGGAAAGAGTTAGAATATGTCAAATCTTGCTATCGTTCGCCAGTTGGAGGCCGTTGGCTTTCGCGCATGGCCTGCCACGTCTGTTCATTATGACGGAACGTGGGCGATACGCATGACGGCAGCCCATCCTTCAAAGCGGCTCAACTCGGTCAACCCGCTTGATCCGGGCGATACGCGCGATATTCCGGCACGTATCGAACAGGCCTCGCAACGTTTTCGCGTTTATGGACGCGTTCCCTGTTTCAGGCTGTCGCCTCTGGCACCTTTAGAGCTTGAAAACTATCTCGAAGGTCTTGGCTGGAAGCGCAAGGATGAAACCATCGTCATGACCGCCAATCTTGGCGAGCTTGATCTTACAGATGAGCGTGATGAAACGCCCTTGAAAGATATTGGTCGGTTTGTCGATGCTTCGATCGCCATTCATGGCCGTCCGACAGAACTTCGTCCGGGTTTCTCGGAATTGCTGGATGGTATTCGCCCCAACAAGGGGATGTTTGTTCTGGAAGATGCCGGTCGCGCAATGTCCAATGTGCTTTGCGTTCAGGATGGCGCTATGGCGGGCCTGTTTGACGTCGGCACTTTGCCTGAAGCGCGCCGTAAGGGACATGGCCGTCAATTGATTGGTGCGACGCTAAAATGGGCCAAGTCGCTTGGCGCAAAAATGGCATGGCTGCAAATAGAAGCGGATAATATTGCGGGACTGGCGCTTTATAAGCACTTCGGCTTTCAGGAAGCCTATCGTTACGCCTATCGGGAGAGCGGTGAAAAATGACTGATGCGAAATCCCGCCGTATCGTGCTGGTTGCAGCCTGTGCACTGGTTGATGCTGATGGTCGGGTGCTTCTTGCACAACGTCCTCAAGGCAAGTCACTTGCAGGTCTCTGGGAGTTTCCTGGTGGTAAGGTTGAGGCAGGTGAAACGCCTGAAGAAACGCTGATCCGCGAGCTTCAGGAAGAAATCGGCGTGACGACAAAAGTTGCCTGTCTCGCTCCGCTCACTTTTGCCAGCCACACCTATGATGATTTTCATCTTTTAATGCCGCTTTATGTCTGCCGCCGCTTCGAAGGTGTGGCTCAGGGGCTGGAAGGGCAGGCGTTGAAATGGGTGCGACCGAGGGATATGCGCGACTATCCTATGCCACCGGCTGATGAGCCGTTGATCCCATTTCTGATCGATCTCTTGTGAGCTTGTGGAAAGTCTTGAAATAGTACCCAATTCCTTACCTGTTAACCTTATACGTTAATTGATGATTCACTCCACTGCGGCATTCTCTGGGATAAGCGTCCCGGAGTTAGCCTCATGAGTTTCGATAATAATTATTTCAGTGCCGATCATAATGAATATACACCGGGTCCGCTCTCGAAAGCTGGTCGTGGCATCCTCAGGGTCGTGCTTCTTTTTGGTTCGGCGGCTGTTGCCCTTGCACTGATCATTGTGCCTATTTTGAACGACCAGGCCAATAAGGTTGCGGCGCAATCCGTGTTGCCAGCGGGCATTGATCGTACCATGACGGGTTCTATCAAACGAGATGCTGTCCAGGTGCGTAAAGCGCCACTCCGTCCGATCTGTGTGATCGATGCGGATGGGAGTCATTCAGGCGATTGTTAAAGCCTATTCGACGTTTTTGAGCGCATCAGCCAGTGAGGCCTTGGCGGAACCGGGCTTTAATGGCTTTTGTTGTGATTCATGCGGTGCCCAGCCCGAAAGCCAGATTATCGAGAAAGTTGCGCGGATGCGACCATCCGGATCGCTGAACCGTTCGGCGTAGATTTCGGCTGCACGCAGGAAAAGCTTTTTTGAAACGGGTTTGCGCGAACGATCACGCAATACATTCTGCATACCCATGGCGCGCAAATCGGCCATCAGGTTGAAAATGTTGTCATAGCGCACGGTAACGCTATCAACGTCCGTCACGGGAAGTGCAAAACCTGCACGTTGCAGAAGACCGCCAACATCGCGAACATCTGCGAAAGGGAAAATGCGCGGTGAAGCGCCGCCCGTCAGCTCGATTTCTGCCTGCAAAAGACTTTCTCGCAGTTCGCCCAAGGTTCCATTGCCGCCGAGCGCTGCGAGAAACAGCCCGTCGGGCTTTAATGCACGCGAAATCTGTATCATGGCGCCCGGAGTATCATTGGTCGAATGCAGCGATAGCAGCGAAACGATGAGATCGGCACTCTGAGGCCGGAGCGGTAAGGCTTCTTCATCGGCGACAATCGCCGGGAAGGGGCCGTCGAGAAAAGCTTCATCGCGTTCGATGCGCAAAACCATGTCTGCTTTACCAGAATGGGCAATGGCCGCTGCTGCAAGGCCATTATGGCCTGCGAGATCTATGGCCACGGGGAAGTGGCGCTCGACAGCATCAAGCCTGTCTTCCAGATCGTCGGCTACCCTGCGCAGCAAAAAGTCTGCACCGGACACCGCACGTCTGAAGGCACGGCGGCGGAACGCCAGCTGGAGATCGCGATCAAAAATCGCATTTTCAGACAATTGGGCAGCCATTGCGATTCCGTCTTCTCTTTCGGATATGCGTAGTTAATATGGATATGAGCGTAGATGCATTCGAACGGGGGCGAATGCAATGGTTGATGACGACAGGGCACATCAAAGCTTGTTGTTCAGGCTTAAAACGGGAGTGTTTGGCGCTGTTCGCAGCTGCTTGCGCATGTCTGCCGATATTCTTTTTCCAGCGAGTTGTATCGGTTGCCGCATACAGGTTTCTGAGCCCGGAACGCTGTGTCCACATTGCTGGTCGCAATTGCGTTTTATCGAAAAGCCCTACTGTCCGGTACTTGGCATTCCGTTCAATCATGATTTCGGCGAGAATTTCATGAGCGCCGAAGCAATCGCCGATCCACCGCCGTTTCGCCGTCTGCGCTCGGCTGTGTTGCATAGAGGCGCTGCACAGCGCATGGCGGTAGCACTCAAGTTTCATGATCGAACCGATCTTGCGCCGTGGATGGCGCGCTGGATGCAACGCGCTGGGCGCGAACTGCTGGATGAGTGCGATGTCATTATGGCTGTGCCTTTGCACAAGTGGCGCTTCTGGTCGCGGCGGTTTAACCAGTCGGCAGAGCTGGCGCGTGCATTGGCGCAGCTGAGCGATAAACCTTTTGCACCACAGGCAGTTAAGCGTATTCGCCGCACCAGCCAGCAGATCGGACTTGGTTTGAAGGAACGCAAGCGAAATGTCGATGGCGCTTTCCGGGTGCCAAAGGAGCATGACATTCATGTGCGTGGACGCCGCGTGCTGCTGATTGATGATGTTTATACGACGGGATCAACGGTGAAGGCTGCCACGCGGGCGCTGCTGCGTGGCGGTGCAAAAAGCGTGGATGTGCTTACATTCAGCCGGGTTTTGCCGGATTAGTGAACATATCAGGGGCTTCCAGATCGTTGCTTTGCCACTTATATAGTGGGCAACGAATGGAGTTTTACATGACCGATGTTACGATCTATACCCGCCCCGGCTGCCCTTACTGCACGCGTGCGGTTGGCCTTCTGAAAGACAAGGGTGTCGAGTTTAACGAAATCAATGCAGGCGCTACACCTGAATTGCGTGCGGAAATGCAGGCGCGTTCGGGCCGCAACACCTTCCCGCAGATTTTTGTCGGTTCAGTGCATGTTGGCGGTTGCGACGATCTCTTTGCTCTCGACAATGCTGGCAAGCTTGATGGCCTGCTTGCGACCGGCGAACTGAACTAACATCATGATGGGGGAGATACCTATGAGCACTTTTCGCGCCGCTGCCGTTCAGATGCGTTCGGGCACCGATGTGGCCCGCAATGTTGAGGCGATGGAAAAACTGGTTTCCGATGCCGTGGCAAAGGGTGCTCAATATGTGCAAACCCCTGAAATGACCGGAGCGCTGATGCGCGATCGTGCCGCGCTTTTTGCAAGTTTGCGCGATGAAAACGGAGACCTTGTCTTCAAGGCAGCATCGGCACTTGCAAAGAAGCACGGCATATTCCTGCATATCGGATCAACGGCTATTGCAGCCGGTGACGGCAAGATTGCCAATCGTGGCGGCATCTTTGCCCCGTCCGGTGACAAGATTGCGACCTATGACAAGGTTCACATGTTTGATGTCGATCTCGACAATGGCGAAAGCTGGCGCGAATCGGCAACCTATGAACCGGGCAAGGAAACGGTGATTGCTGAATTGCCTTTTGCCAAAGTTGGCATGGCGGTCTGCTACGATATTCGTTTCCCGCAATTGTTTCGCGCGCAGGCGCTGGCGGGCGCCAATGTGATTACCGGACCAGCTGCTTTCACACGCCAGACGGGTGAAGCTCACTGGCATGTTTTGCAGCGTGCGCGCGCAATTGAAAATGGTGCATTCCTGATATCTGCCGCTCAGGGCGGTGTGCATGAAGATGGTCGCGAGACTTATGGTCATTCGCTGATCGTTTCACCATGGGGTAAGGTTCTGGCAGAAGCTGCTCATGATGAGCCCGGTGTAATTATCGCCGATATCGATGTCAGCGAAAGCACTGCTGCTCGTGCGAAAGTGCCAAACCTCAAGAATGCGCGCGAGTTTTCGGTGAAGGTCGCCCAAGAGAACGAGGACGCATAATCTATGATCCGCTTTTCGCTTCATTGCGATCACGGCCATGAATTTGAAGGCTGGTTTCGTGACAATGCCGATTTCGACCGGCAGTCAGAGCGTAAACTCGTCACTTGTCCTGCCTGTAACTCTGCTCAGGTTCAGAAATCTTTGATGGCGCCTGCCGTCTCCACCAGTCGCTCTAAAGAGCAGGTGGCGATTGCCATGAGTGAAGCGCAGAAGCAGATGCTTGAACAAATGCGGGAGCTGAGTCGTAAGGTCCGTGAAAACGCGGATTATGTTGGCGATCAGTTTGCCGAAGAAGCACGCAAGATCCACTTTGGTGAGACTGAAGCGCGGGGCATTTACGGCGAAGCTTCAAAGGAAGATGTTCACTCACTCATCGAAGACGGCGTTGATGTGATGCCTTTACCTGTTTTCCCGGAAGACAAGAACTGACTGCAATTGTGAATGCGTAGGAGAATGGGCGCATGAAACTGATGGATTCCGCGCCCTTCCTTTTAATAGCGACGGGCATACTGCTGGGGCTTATTCTGCCGCTGGGGAAGATCGCTGCCGAAGCAGGTATTCCACCTGCAATGTGGACATTCCTGTTTTCAGCCAGTGCGGGGATTATTCTGCTTCTGGTTTTGCTTTTGAGCAAAAAGCGGGTGGGATTCTCGGGTGGCAGGCTGCGCTATTATATTTGCACCGCCGCGATTTCCTATGCGCTGCCCAATCTCCTGATCCTGTCTGCGATACCGCGGCTTGGCGCTGGTTTCACGGGTATCATGTACACGCTGTCGCCGGTGATCACGCTGCTCATTTCGATGGGGTTTGGTCTTCGTCGACCGAATGGTTTGGGTATCGCGGGCATTATCGTAGGCTTCATCGGCGCAATTATGGTTGCAATGACGCGTGGCGAGGTTGGCAAACCAGCCGATCCTCTATGGATCGGGCTTGCGCTTCTCATTCCGGTTTTTCTTGCGATGGGGAATGTCTATCGCACTCTCGACTGGCCGAAAAATGCTGATCCGACCGAGCTTGCTTCGGGAAGCCATCTGGCCGCAGCCGTCATGCTTTTGATTGGGATGTTATTGTTTAACGGCGATTTCCCGATTGAGACGCTGGCGCTTGCGCCGTTGACAGCAGTCGCACAGGCTATTGCGTCAGCTGGCATGTTTGCCTTGTTCTTCCGACTGCAGGCCGTTGGTGGTCCCGTCTATCTCAGCCAGATCGGTTATGTGGCAGCAGCGCTGGGGCTGATTTCCGGCACGTTATTCTTGGGTGAACACTATCCGCCGCTCACATGGATCGGCGCGGTCGTCATCGCCATCGGTGTGGCGCTGACGACGAGAGCGCAGAAACGCTGATAGTTGCTCTATTAAGCAGGCCGCTCAGCGAGAACCATGTAGTTAACGTCGGTATCGCGAGAACGGCTCCAGCTGTCGGTTAGCGGATTGTAGGTTACGCCCAATTTGTCGATGAGATTGAGACCGGCTTTGGAAAGTGCTGCTTCGAGCTCTTCCGGGCGCACCAGCTTTTCATATTGATGCGTGCCGCGTGGCAACCAACGCAGTACATATTCAGCACCGATGATCGCGAGGCCATAGGCCTTGAGCGTGCGGTTAATGGTGGCGACAAACATCAAGCCACCCGGCTTCACCATTTCGCTGGTCGCAGACATGAAGAGATCGACGTCAGAGACGTGTTCGACCACTTCCATGTTCAGCACGACATCGAATTTCTCCCCAGCTTCGGCCAGAGCTTCTGCAGTGGTCGCGCGATAATCAACCTCGACACCGCTTTGGGCGGCGTGGATTTTTGCGACTTCGATATTGGTTTCGGATGCATCTGCGCCGATCACCGTGGCCCCCAGACGTGACATCGGCTCGCACAACAGGCCGCCGCCGCAACCGATATCGAGCAAGCGCAGACCTTCAAACGGACGTGGGCTGTTCGGATCGCGGTTAAATTTTTCGCAGACCTTCTCCTTGATATAGGCAAGGCGCGTCGGATTGAACTTGTGGAGCGGACGGAACTTGCCCTGCGGGTCCCACCATTGCGCAGCAATGCGCGAAAAATGCTCGATTTCAGAAGCATCGATTGTGGTGCGGGCAGTCTCGTTCATATCATTCTCCTGCGGAAGCGGCGTGCAGTTCTGCTCTCAAGGTAGCGTCTTAAAGTCAAGGATCAAATCAAATTCCTGAATCGTGAGCGCTGATTATTGTTTCACGGGAATCATACCCTTGCGGAAGCGCGACATTTTAGCTATGTGACCCCGGGTTTGTCTGTCGCAAGAAAATAATGTTTCGGCAGGCGTTAGTGTAATTTTTCAAAAGACGGGACGTATCCTTAAATGGCGCGCATCGTGATGAAATTCGGCGGCACTTCTGTGGCCGATCTGGAACGCATCTCTAATGTGGCGCGCCACGTCAAACGTGAAGTCGATGCGGGCAATCAGGTTGCCGTCGTGGTCTCCGCAATGTCGGGAAAGACGAACGAACTGGTCAACTGGGTGCAGAACATGCCCAAGGTTGCCGGTGGCACGTCACCTTTCTATGATGCACGCGAATATGACGCGATTGTTGCTTCTGGCGAACAGGTAACGAGCGGCCTTCTGGCCATTGCGCTGCAGTCCATTGGCGTTGACGCGCGTTCGTGGCAGGGCTGGCAGATTCCGATCAAGACCGACAATGCACATGGTGCTGCCCGTATTCAGGAAATCGACGGATCAGAAATAATCCGTCGTATGGAAATGGGGCAGGTTGCCGTTGTTGCCGGTTTCCAGGGGATTGGTCCTGATAATCGCATTGCAACGCTTGGCCGAGGTGGTTCGGATACATCGGCCGTTGCCATCGCGGCAGGTGTGAAGGCGGATCGCTGCGACATCTATACCGATGTTGATGGCGTTTACACGACTGATCCGCGCATTGAACCCAAGGCAAAGCGCCTTTCCCGCATTACATTTGAAGAAATGCTGGAAATGGCTTCGCTTGGTGCCAAGGTTCTGCAGGTGCGCTCGGTCGAGCTTGCCATGGTACACAAAGTACGCACTTTCGTGCGCTCAAGTTTTACGGACCCCAATGCACCGGGCATGGATGATCCGATCAACCCGCCCGGAACACTCATTTGCGACGAGGATGAAATCGTGGAACAGCAGGTCGTCACTGGTATCGCTTATGCGAAGGATGAAGCTCAGATTTCGCTCCGACGCGTGGCCGACCGGCCGGGTATCTCGGCAGCAATTTTCGGTCCATTGGCCGAGGAGCACATCAATGTCGATATGATCGTCCAGAACGTATCGGAAGACGGTTCGAAAACCGACATGACCTTTACGATTCCAACAGGTGATATCGACAAGGCATTGCGTGTTCTCGATAAGGCGAAGGGTGAAATCGGTTCCGATCACATTCAGTCTGAAACCGGTCTTGCCAAGATTTCCGTGATCGGCATCGGTATGCGCAGCCATGCAGGCGTTGCAGCGACTGCTTTTAAAGCGCTTGCCGAAAAGGGAATCAATATTCGTGCGATCACTACATCAGAGATCAAGATTTCCATCTTGATTGATGGTCCTTATGCAGAACTCGCAGTTCGTACACTGCATGGCGTCTACGGTCTCGATAAATAAATAACCGGCTGGGCCTGGTTCGTTTTGAAACAATGCCGCTCCCCATAATCTGGGGGCGGCATTTTCTTATTATATGAGTTATCAGATTTTCTGATGAAGAGACTAGACGTGGGTGGCAAAAATGCTCACAAAGGATTCGGCGTAACGCTTCGCAGGCGGGTAAAGGGAACTGGCTTTGCGGAAAAGCAGCGCCTGTACCAAATGAGGAGCGCTCTACGATCATGCGTGATCTGACAACTGGTCCCCGCGTGCTGCTGAAGCGGTTGCGCGAATTGATGGCGGAACCGCTGGAGCCGCAAGAACGCCTTGACCGGATCGTCCGTGAAATCGCGCAAAATATGGTTGCGGAAGTTTGTTCCTTCTACATTCTTCGTGCGGATGGCGTTCTTGAGCTTTATGCAACCGAAGGTCTCAATCCACAGTCTGTTCACTTGGCGCAGTTGCGTTTGGGGCAGGGGCTCGTCGGTACAATTGCCGCCAGCGCACGCCCTTTGAACCTGACTGATGCGCAAAGCCATCCCGCCTTCGCCTATCTGCCTGAAACGGGTGAAGAAGCCTATAATTCATTCCTCGGTGTCCCTGTTCTTCGCGCTGGTCGCACTTTGGGCGTTCTTGTCGTCCAGAATCAGACCAAGCGGGCATATCGCGAAGACGAGGTTGAAGCACTTGAGACGACAGCTATGGTTCTTGCGGAGATTATCGCGACTGGCGATGGTCTGCGGCTGGCGCGTCCGGGTATCGAACTTGATCTCGGCCGTCCGATGAGTGTTACGGGCAACGCGCTCAATGACGGCATCGGCCTTGGTCATGTCGTGCTGCACGAGCCGCGTATCGTTGTAACTAATCTCTTCAATGAAGACAGTCAGGCAGAGTTAACACGACTGGAAACGGCACTCGGATCTCTGCGTATTTCCATCGATGACATGCTGTCGCGCCGTGATGTGGCTGTGGAAGGTGAGCATCGCGAAGTATTGGAAGCCTATCGCATGTTTGCGCATGATCGTGGCTGGGTGCGTCGTCTGGAAGAAGCTATACATAATGGTCTGACGGCGGAAGCAGCGGTCGAAAAGGTGCAGAGCGACACGCGCGCGCGCATGGTACATCTGACCGATCCTTATATGCGTGAACGTCTGTCCGATTTTGATGATCTGGCAAACCGCCTGCTGCGTCAGCTCATGGGGCGGGATGTGAAAACCATCGCCGAATCACTGGCTAAGGATGCCATTATCGTCGCACGTACGATGGGGGCTGCCGAGCTACTCGACTATCCACGTGAGCGCTTGCGTGGCGTTGTTCTGGAAGATGGCGCAGCCACCAGCCATGTAGTGATTGTTGCGCGCGCGATGGGTATTCCCGTGGTTGGTCAGGCCAAGGGCGCTGTTTCCATGGCGGAAAATAACGATGCCGCTATTGTCGATGGTGATGAAGGCATTGTGCATCTGCGCCCACAGACGGATGTGGAAACTGCATATGCGGAAAAGGTACGCTTCCGGGCACGCCGTCAGGCGCTTTATCGGGAATCGCGTGACAAGCCTGCATTGACAAAAGACGGCGTCGATATTTCGCTGTTGATGAATGCCGGGCTTCTGGTTGATCTGCCGCAGCTTTCTGCGTCGGGCGCCGCAGGCATTGGTTTGTTTCGTACCGAGCTTCAGTTCATGGTGGCGTCGACCTTCCCACGTGCAGAACAGCAGGAACGTCTTTACCGTTCGGTGATTGAAGCGGCTGGTAACAAGCCAGTAACTTTCCGAACGCTTGATATTGGTGGCGATAAGGTGCTTCCATATTTCCGCGCAACCGGTCAGGAAGAAAACCCGGCTCTTGGCTGGCGCGCGATCCGTCTGACGTTGGATCGGCCCGGTTTGTTACGCACCCAGTTGCGCGCGCTTTTGAAAGCGGCCGGTGGTCGTGAGCTCAAAATCATGCTGCCGATGGTGACAGAAGTCAGCGAAGTGAAGGCTGCACGCGAGATCATTGATCGCGAAGTGCGTCATCTTTCGCGCTTTGCACACACGTTGCCACTTAATCTTAAGCTTGGCGCAATGATCGAAGTGCCAGCGCTTTTATGGCAGCTCGATGAGCTGATGTCGCTGGTGGATTTTGTCTCCGTTGGTTCTAACGATCTGTTCCAGTTTTTGATGGCGGTTGATCGCGGAAACTCGCTGATTTCTGGCCGTTTTGATCAGCTGTCGCCTGCATTTCTGCGTACACTGCGTCACATTGTGGATGCAGGTAATCGGCACGGTAAGCCGGTGACATTGTGCGGTGAAATGGCAGGGCGTCCACTGACAGCGATGGCGCTGATAGGTCTTGGTTTCCGCTCAATTTCGATGTCGGCCGCAAGCATTGGTCCAGTTAAAGCAATGCTGGCAGCGCTTGATGTGAGTGAGCTGAATGCTTTGCTGAATGACAAGCTGGACAAGCCAAACGGTGCGCATTCGCTACGCGAATTGCTGCTTCAGTTTGCAGAAGACAACGATATTCCGCTATAGCGTAGAAAATTGCATTTTATCATTGGGTATAGCGCCTTTTGTGCTGTGCCCGATTTTGTTTATTCTCACTTCGAGAAAATTTAGGACATAGCAATGACAGCCTTGCCACAGGACCGGATGGACCAGCTTTTGAAGCGGTTCTCGATGATTGAAAGCCAGATGGCAAACAATCCTGATTCCGCCACCTATGTGAAACTGGCTTCGGAATATTCGGAGCTGCAGGATGTTGTCGGTAAAATTCGCGAGCTGACAGACGCACGCAATGAGGCGCGAGATCTTACAGCGATGCGTGATGATGCATCTACAGATGCTGAAATGCGTGCATTGGCTGTGGAAGAATTGCCAGAGGTCGAAAAGCGCATTGAGACGCTAGAGCAGGAAGTGCAGATCCTGCTTCTGCCCAAAGATGCCGCTGACGAGAAAAATGCGATCCTTGAAATCCGCGCTGGCACAGGGGGACTTGAAGCCGCTCTTTTTGCCGGCGATCTCTTTCGTATGTATGAGCGTTTTGCTGCCGAAAAAGGCTGGCGTGTTGAGCTGGTTTCGGCAAGTGACGGCGATGCAGGTGGTTTTAAAGAAATTATTGCAACTGTTTCTGGCAAGGGCGTTTTTTCCAAGCTGAAGTTTGAATCAGGCGTTCATCGTGTGCAGCGCGTACCGGAAACCGAAGCAGGCGGCCGTATCCACACGTCCGCGGCAACGGTTGCCGTACTTCCCGAAGCGGAAGATATTGATATTGAAATCCGTAACGAAGATATTCGCATTGATACGATGCGCGCTTCGGGCGCGGGTGGTCAGCACGTCAATACGACCGATTCGGCCGTGCGTATTACGCATATTCCTACGGGCATTATGGTTGTTCAGGCGGAAAAATCGCAGCACCAGAACCGTGCACGCGCCATGCAGATCCTGCGTGCGCGTCTTTACGACATGGAGCGACAGAAGGCTGAGAGTGAACGTTCAGAATCACGCCGCAGTCAGGTTGGTTCTGGCGATCGCTCGGAGCGTATCCGCACCTATAATTTTCCGCAGGGCCGCGTGACCGACCACCGCATCAACCTGACGCTTTATAAACTCGATCGGGTGATGATGGGCGAGCTTGATGAGTTGGTCGATGCGCTGATTTCCGATCATCAAACAGCACTCCTGATGGAACTGGGCGAAAACGCGTGAGTGGTGAACGCCTTGATCAACTGATTTCGTCAAGTCGCAAGCGCTTGCGAGCAGCGGGCGTTGATACACCCGATCTTGATGCGCAGTTGCTTGTTGAATGGGCGACCGGTGCAACGCGGCTTGATCTGATTTCATGGCCGGAAAAGCTTATCGATGAAGCCAAGGTTATCCAGTTAAATGATGCGCTTGAGCGCCGCATAACAGGTGAGCCTGTGCATCGCATCATCGGGTTGCGTGAGTTTTATGGTCTGCCATTCCGGCTTTCACCGGAAACTCTCGAACCGCGCCCCGATACGGAAGCACTTGTCGAACTGGTTTCACCTTATCTCTACAAGCTGATCGAACATCATAGTCAGGCCGTGATGCTCGATATGGGCACCGGAACAGGTGCCATCGCGATTTCGCTTCTGCATAAATTTGAGAAGCTCAACGGCGTCGGGCTTGATGTTGCCGACGGTGCACTGGCCATGGCGCGGATCAATGCGGCGGCCAATGGCGTGAGCCAAAGGTTTGCTGCGCTTAAAAGCGACTGGTTCGCAAATGTAAGTGGCAAGTTTCATCTTATCGTCTCTAACCCGCCCTATATTCCAAGCAAGGAAATCGAAGATCTGTCGCGGGAAGTGCGCGAGCATGATCCAATGGCAGCCCTTGATGGCGGAGTTGACGGGCTTGATTTTTATCGCGCCCTTGCAAGCGGGGCCCACGCATACCTATATGATGATGGAATGATTGCCGTCGAAATTGGCGCAGGCCAGTTTGATGATGTGTGCGCTATTTTTGAAAGTGCTGATTTCCATTTGACCGATGTTGCTAGTGATCTCAGTGGCCATAGAAGGGCCATGGTTTTCATACATCAAGCTGTTGCGGGTGTTTGACGGGCTGAGTGTTAAAAAACGCTCGATGATCCAAAAAAGCGCTTGGAATTTACGGCGAAGCCGTTTAGTTTCCAGCCACCGTATACAGCCAGAATGGTTTTGCCCGCTTGTGGGCGGTGGCGGAAATGCTCCATGACGATTTAGGTCATGCTCCCGTGAGGTTTTCTCAGGGGATGGTTTGTACGGAAGCGCACGACTTTCAAAAATAGTTCCGAAGGGTTTTCTGTTCGGAGAGTCTTGCAAAATGCCAAGCCGAAAAGTTCGTGTTGTTCTTTTTGAGCAATGCGAAGCTCTTAACCATTCGATATGTGGGAAGTTTTAGGGTGTGCTTCCTCCATGGCTCGATAAAGCGAAGCCGGTGGCTTTAAGCTACGGAATTTGACGCCCTTTAATCTGAAAAGAGAAGACGATGAGGCCAGCACAGCAGAACAGGCGCATGCGCGGACGGGGGAATAACAATAATAACAACAATAACAACCGCAAGGGCCCCAATCCACTGTCGCGTAATTATGAAAGCAATGGTCCGGATGTAAAAATCCGTGGCAATGCGCAACATATTGCAGAAAAATATACGACACTGGCGCGTGACGCTCAGGCATCCGGCGACCGTGTCATGGCTGAAAATTATCTTCAGCACGCGGAACATTACAACCGCATCATTATGGCTGCCATGGCGCAGCAGAACATTCCGTATCAGCGCGAAGAAAACTTTGACAATGATGGCGGCGATGAGGATGAAGGCGGCTTCGTGCCAGCCACTCCTTCTATTGCACCTCAGCCAGTGAACGGTTCGGGCCCGCAACCTGTTATTGAAGGCACGCCTGCCGAAGTCGTTTATGGCGAAGAAGGCAGTGATAATCGTGGAGAAAGCCGCTCCGATAATCGCCAGCACCCGCGTGAAGGTCGTGATCGTCGTTTGGGCCGTGGCCGTCGTCCGCAGCGCGAGCGTTTCAATTCGGAAGAATCATCTGAACAACCAGTTGTTGCAGAGGCTCCAGTAGTTGAGGTTTCTGAGCAGCCAGAACAGCCTGCGGCAGTCATAGAAAAGCCAGTTCGTGCGGAACGCGCTCCAAGGGCTCCGAAGATTGTGGAAGAAGTTGCGCCCGTTGCTGAAAAGCCCGAAGTTGCAGCAGAAGCTCCGGTTGAAGCCGCACCTGAAGAAAAGCCGGTCCGCACCACCCGCCGTCCGGGTCGTCCGCGCCGTGTTCCAAAGGATGAAGTTGCAGAAACCGCAGATTCTGATGCGTAATTGCTGAAACGGCGATATGATTGATTTCAAAATGATGGCGCGGTTTTCCGCGCCATTTTTATTTATGCTTTGATGGCTTTTCTGGTCTTGCCTAACCCTGTTCATCTTCCCATATTTCTTCTTGGATAGTGAGCCAGCCGAATATGGGGGCTCCGTCACCAAAAGTCTTCCAATGCCAGAACGGGTTGGAGGGAAAAGGAGACATTATGAATATTGAAAAATACACTGAACGGGTTCGGGGCTTCATTCAGTCGGCCCAGACATTTGCGCTTTCTTCCAGCAATCAGCAGTTCACGCCTGAACATCTTCTCAAAGTCCTCGTTGACGATGACGAGGGACTTGTCGCGTCGCTGATTGAGCGTGCTGGCGGCCGTATTGCAGATGTGCGTATCGGTTTGCAGGCAGCGTTGGAAAAACTGCCGAAAGTGACCGGCGGTAATGATCAGCTTTATCTTGCGCAGCCATTGGCAAAGGTTTTTACCCTTGCTGAGGAGCTTGCAGCCAAGGCTGGCGACAGCTTTGTGACCGTTGAGCGTTTGCTTACCGCGCTTGCGATCGAAAAATCAGCAAAAACTTCTGAAATTCTTGCTGCTGCCGGTGTCACACCGACCGCGCTCAACAAGGTCATCAATGACATGCGTAAAGGCCGTACAGCCGATTCTGCTTCCGCTGAAAGCAATTATGATGCGCTGAAGAAATATGCGCGCGATCTGACGGAAGATGCGCGTGCGGGCAAGCTTGATCCGGTGATTGGTCGAGACGAAGAAATTCGTCGCACGATTCAGGTTCTGTCACGTCGTACCAAGAATAATCCGGTGCTGATTGGTGAACCAGGCGTTGGTAAGACAGCAATTGCCGAAGGTCTCGCGCTGCGTATCGTCAATGGTGACGTGCCGGAATCACTGAAAGACAAGCAGTTGATGGCGCTTGACATGGGTGCGCTTATTGCCGGGGCAAAATATCGCGGTGAGTTTGAAGAACGTCTGAAAGCCGTGCTTTCGGAAGTACAGACGGCTGCTGGACAGATTATCCTGTTCATCGACGAAATGCATACGCTTGTTGGTGCAGGCAAGTCTGATGGTGCAATGGATGCATCGAACCTTCTCAAGCCTGCGCTGGCACGCGGCGAGTTGCATTGCGTTGGCGCGACCACACTTGAGGAATATCGCAAGTATGTTGAAAAGGACGCGGCCCTTGCACGTCGTTTCCAGCCGGTATTTGTCGATGAGCCAACGGTTGAAGATACAATTTCGATCCTTCGCGGTTTGAAGGAAAAATATGAGCAGCACCACAAGGTCCGTGTCTCCGACTCGGCACTTGTCGCAGCGGCAACTTTGTCTAACCGTTACATCACTGACCGGTTTCTGCCGGATAAGGCGATTGATCTTGTCGATGAGGCTGCATCGCGTTTGCGTATGCAGGTGGATTCAAAGCCAGAAGAACTTGACGAAATCGACCGTCGCGCGATGCAGCTCAAAATCGAGCGTGAAGCACTGAAGGTTGAAACGGATACGGCTTCAAAGGATCGGCTACAGCGTCTCGAAAAAGAATTGACCGATCTGGAAGAAGAATCAGCCGAGCTGACGGCAAAGTGGCAGGCTGAAAAGCAGAAGCTGGGCTTGGCGGCCGATTTGAAACGTCAGCTGGAAGAAGCCCGCAATGCTCTGGCTATCGCACAGCGTAACGGCGAATTTCAGAAGGCGGGTGAACTTGCTTATGGCACCATTCCGCAGCTTGAAAAGCAGCTGGTCGACGCTGAAAGTAACGAGAACAAAGGTTCTCTGCTTGAGGAAACGGTAACACCGGATCACGTTGGGCAGATTGTGTCTCGTTGGACTGGCATTCCTGTCGAACGGATGCTGGAAGGTGAACGCGAAAAGCTTCTGCGCATGGAAGATGAACTGGCAAAGCGGGTCGTCGGTCAGGGCGAGGCGGTTCAGGCTGTTTCCAAGGCGGTGCGTCGTGCGCGTGCGGGTCTTCAGGATCCGAACCGGCCGATCGGCTCGTTCATCTTCCTTGGACCAACAGGTGTGGGTAAGACCGAGCTGACAAAGGCGCTGGCTTCTTTCCTGTTTCAGGACGACACGGCGATGGTTCGCATCGACATGTCGGAATTCATGGAAAAGCATTCTGTAAGCCGCCTCATTGGTGCACCTCCCGGCTATGTCGGTTATGAAGAAGGTGGTGTGCTGACGGAATCTGTAAGGCGCAGGCCATATCAGGTGATCCTGTTCGATGAGATCGAAAAGGCACATCCAGATGTGTTCAACGTGTTGCTCCAGGTTCTTGATGATGGTCGCCTGACCGACGGTCAGGGTCGTACAGTCGATTTCCGCAATACGGTCATCATCATGACCTCGAATCTTGGCGCTGAATATCTCGTCAATCTCGGGGAGAATGACGATGTCGAGAGCGTTCGTGATGAGGTGATGGGTGTCGTACGGGCTTCGTTCCGTCCGGAATTCCTGAATCGTGTTGATGAAATCATCCTCTTCCACAGGCTCCGCCGCGAGGACATGGGCTCAATTGTTGATATTCAGCTCAAGCGTTTGCAGTCTCTGCTGCATGATCGCAAAATTACGCTGGAACTTGAAGACGATGCTCGCGAATGGCTGGCAAACAAAGGATACGATCCGGCTTATGGTGCCCGCCCATTGAAGCGGGTCATCCAGAAGGAAGTTCAGGACCCGTTGGCTGAACGTATCTTACTTGGCGATATTCTTGACGGTTCCATCGTGAAGATACTGCCTGGTTCGGATCGGCTTAACTTTCGTCCCATCCGCGTGATGGGCGAAGGGGAGCCAGTGAAGGAAGACGAAAAGGCTTAAACCTTTATCGACATTGACAGAAAAAAGCCGTTGTCACTCGACAACGGCTTTTTTCATTAACCATCCGGTTTCAAGGCCATCTTCATGTCCAGTTCATCTGACATTTGCTGTTATTGAGTAATTAATTGTTAACCATATAGTTGCATCCCTTAACCTAAAGTAATTCAGGGTTTCTTGTATGTCGCATCTCTTACGCATGCTTCGCTTCGGATTGTTTGGTTCTGCAATCATTCTTGCAGCAGGTGGTTCTGCCTTTGCGGATGATCGCGATGCGACCCAACCGATACAGTTGGCACAGCTTTTCGACTGGGGGCATGATCGTGGCCGAGATCGTGGTGTGCGCGTTTACACGGATGAGTATGGCCGTCAGGTGACTATTGATCGCCGCGGGCGTGTTCTGAATATCGAAGACCCTCGTGATTCAGGACGTTATGCAAGCGGTGGCCGGCAGGATGGTGGCTGGTTTGATGGACCAGTTGGCGGTGGTGCACCCTATGACGGTTTCGGCA
The DNA here is from genome assembly GCF_014397025.1 of Ochrobactrum sp. Marseille-Q0166. Lineage (NCBI taxonomy): Bacteria > Pseudomonadati > Pseudomonadota > Alphaproteobacteria > Hyphomicrobiales > Brucellaceae > Ochrobactrum > Ochrobactrum sp. Marseille-Q0166. The sequence continues at coordinate 570,942 of NZ_JACJUO010000001.1, forward strand.
ACGTGCCGGAAGACCCCAATTATTATCCGGAAGCACCGGCTGCTCCGGGTTATGATTATAACCGTGACGGTCAGGTGCAGCGTTCGGAATTACCTCCGGCGGGTACCGAATATCCTGATACGGAATCACCGACAGCCAGCATCAATCGCGATCCCGGCTATGCGCAGCCTTCAACGCAGCCGCATGCCATACCGAATACTCACGATATGACACCTGCTATTGAAATGCCGAAAGGGCAGGGGGCAAAGCAAAAGATCGCGGCCTATCAAGTTTTGCTGGATCGTGCTGGCGCATCTCCGGGCGTGATTGATGGCCGCTCGGGCAGCAATGTCGATAAAGCTGCGGCTGCCTATAGTGAGATGACAGGCAAGTTCCTTAACCCAACTGATGAAGCTGCGATTGATGCCGAATTGCAGGCAACCGGGGGGCCAGCTTTCACCGAGTATACGATCACCAATGAGGATGTTGGACGGCAATATGTAGCTTCTATTCCCGATGATTACGCGCATAAGGCTCAGCTTCCGGCTATGGCCTACACATCGGTTACGGAAATGCTTGGCGAGAAATTTCATATCGACGAGGCTTATCTCAAAGAAATTAATCCCGGCGTGAACTTCAATCAGCCGGGTTCCATTGTGAAGGTTCCGAACCTTGGCAAGCCTGTCCGTGCAAAGGTCGCGCGGATTATAGCAGATAAGGCTCGCAAGCAGGTTCGGGGGTATGATGAGAATGGCAAGCTCGTTGTTGCCTATCCCTCAACAATCGGCTCGTCTGATACGCCGTCACCTTCCGGTATTGTGCAGGTACAGCGCATCGCGATAAACCCGAATTACACTTATAATCCGAAGCTCAATTTCAAACAGGGCAATAATGACAAGGTTCTGACCATTCCGCCGGGTCCAAACGGCCCTGTCGGTACAGTCTGGATTGCGCTTTCGAAACCTACCTACGGTATTCATGGAACGCCTGAACCATCACGCATCGGCAAGACATCCAGCCATGGCTGCGTGCGTTTGACCAATTGGGATGCAGAAGAATTGGCCAAGCTTGTAAAAGCGGGCGTAACCGTTGAATTCACGGAATAGCCCCGGCGGAAAATAACGCTAGAAAGCAAAGCACCCAAAAATCAGTTCCGATTTTTGGGTGCTTTTATGTTTCTAAATCTAATAGCGGATAAATCAATTAGCTCTTTGTCGCTCCAGTCGAGGCGAGCTTTGTGCCTGTATCATCTGTGCTTAGAAGTGTATCGATGCGATCACGTTCTTGGATAAAAGCTTCAAGCTCCGCACCCCTAAGAGCTTTATTGTCTGGCAAGCGAATTCGAAGCGGGTCAACTTTGGTGCCGTTTACGATAAGTTCGTAATGAAGGTGCGGTCCGGTTGAAAGGCCAGTTGAACCGACATAACCAATGACTTGTCCCTGACGCACACGCTGTCCGGCGCTTACGCCACGGGCAATGGCGTTCTGATGGCTATAGCTACTAACATAACCGTTTGCATGGCGAATCAGAGTCTGATTGCCATAGCCATTTGTCCACCCCGCTTTTTCGACAACACCGT